>UQML01000012.1 GCA_900542265.1 uncultured Eggerthella sp.
AAAAACAGGGTTGCTGAACTGGGGATTTATAGCAAACCAGACACACATTTTGTCCGAGTGAATTTTTGTTTTAAAAGTAAAAATTTTAAGAAAAAAGGGAGCTGACCTGCGTCAACTCCCAAATCCAGACACACATTTTGTCCTATAACCCGTGAATTCCATACCTAGCAAAAAGGCTGATAGCTCAATAAAAATGGGAGACCTCGTCTCCCATTTTTATTGTATGTACTGTCTTGAGCTGTCTCTATGAAACGCTCAACAAGGCATCTCAACAAGTTGTTTCAATGAGCTGTTGAACTATGCGTTTATACGTCCTTGGAGAATCGACGCAGTGCAAGGATTGCACCTGCTGCAAGAAGCGCAAGCATGCTAATACCTACAACAGCAAGCGTATTCGTATCTCCTGTCTTAGTGGTCGAACTTTTTGAGTCATCATCACTGGCTCCCTTTTGGTCAGTATTTGCTCCTTGCGAAGACCCATCGCCATTTTCACCCTGCCCCGCATCAGGCACCGGCTCAAGGACGACCTCTATTGAATGGTTAGCAGCAATGTCAGCAAAGGTGTACTCTGTTGCGTTCACCAATTCAGGATGCTCTACGCCATCGATCAAAACTTTTGCCACCCGATACTTCACACCGTTGTACTCACCAGCAGTCCACGTCACCGTCTGACTTGAGCCTTTACCCACTTCAGTATTTGCGGTAATCGTACCCGGTCCACCGCTAATATGCGTCTCGATCAGGAATTTCTCACCCTGCTCAACATTGTTAGGATTGTCGGTATCACGCTGAAGCGGAGCGATGTCATCTCCCTCTACACGCTTATCAGTGACAAGTGATACCTCATAAGGCCCATCGCCATCAAAAATCCAATCAGGCAGCGTGATCTCCTTGGTATCAGGATCGGTAATAGGAATTACCACCGGATTTGTGCCACCCTTAGGAGTGATGACTACCTCGGTCGGCATATACGTCTCAGGAATATCCCAGCTTACCTTAGGTGGATTGGCAGGATCGAGCGTGTCCTTATCATAAATACCTCCGCCGGTGATCTCACCAGGACCTCCCTCAATACCCACTTCAATTTCTACCGGAGTTTTGCCCTGATCTTTGAGAGAGTCAGGAGTTGCGGGATCCTCATTCTCATCAGCGAAGTACACCTTGATGAGATGATCTTTATCGATGTCAGTGATACCCATATCCATATGAGTATTCGCATCATTGCGTGTTGGTTGTATAACATTTTCAGCACCAAACTCTGGCGTGATTGCGGCCAGTGCTTGCGCTGTCTGAGCAAGTGCATCAACGATTTGCTCAGACTGAAGAGCAGCAGCTAACGCATCTGTCGATGGGTCGCTTGCCTCAGGCTGATCAACTGCCTCAGGCTGATCAAACACAGCTGATGCGTCATCAGTAGCTGGCGTGTCATCTGCCTCTGTCAATCCCGCATTGTCTGATCCAGACGAAGGACTTGGTGTTTCTGTTGTTGTATCTGGCGCTTTAGCTTCTGCCTCGTCTACCGTAGCACCAGGATCAGGTGTATCGACTACAGAAGATGTAGGAACTTGGGTTGAACCCTGGTCAGCCCCATCGCCATCTGTTGGCTCAACACGAGTAAACGCATCAACACTGGTAGAAAGAAGTGTTGCCACTGATGCCATGTTTAAACTTGCTTCTGCAGCCTGTTCTGCTGCTCCTGTTCCTGATGCTTCCTTATAGACTTCTTGTCCATCAACCTCGATATAGGTAATGCGTGCCCCTGCTGCTGCATCGGCATCAATATCAACATAGTGATTGCCCTTAAATACCGTACGCGACGGTTTAGCAGTGCCATTGCCGTACGTCATGATTTTGACGTTATAGGTAACGGGCTTCAACGTAACAACAACCTCTTTATTTTCCTTGATATTTGCAAGTTCCAACTCACGGTCATCATTGCCTGCAGCGAGTACATCGTTGACCTTAACACTCACAACCTCATACACTGCATAGTTGGGATCACTACGATCTGTTGTTGTTTGAATGATAGGCTCCCACTCAACTTTGTAAGCGCCACCTTTTGTAATCGTTGAGCCGCCAGTAATCATGCCCGGACCACCTTCGATCTTAGTGGTCACTTGAAGCATGTCTTGCGAAAGCATAGGATCTCCTGCTTCGCTTGCAAGAACGATATCGACCGCATGATTAGCGCTCACGTTCATAAACGTATAAGATCCTTGTGCAATTTGATCTGCACTCAATTTCTTGCCGTCAATTGACACGCTTTGCACGCGATATCCTGGAAGCACGCGCCATGCAATGGCATGATCGTCACCTTTGGTAGTGATAGCAGACGGACTTATTGCATCAATGCCCGCTGTTGCACCATAGGTATTAACGGTAATGGTATAAAAGCCGTTAGTTGTTGGAGCTTTGATCACCGGAACCGCAGCAAGCGTTACTACAACCTCATGATTTGCTGTAATTGACTCAAAATTGAATTCTGTTGAGGAAGTGTCGATAGGTTTACCATCAACCTCAACAAGAGCGACATAGGCATCTTCACCAGGAGTCCACGCTACGTGAGTATTTGAGCCTTTAATCACACTCATGCTTGGCGTAATAGTTGCTCCAACAGTTGCGCCTTTAAGCTTTGTGATGATGTGACACGTTACTGCTTCTGGATCAGTTGTCGCAGGTGGATTTTCTACCACATAGATAATGTCAACTTCGACATCGGTGTCATCTGGGTCAGGATAAACCACATGAATGTGATACTCACCAGGCTCACTTGGGTCAATCTCAGGAACTACAGTTCCGCCCTTGGTAATGGTGATAATAGGATCAACGTCTTCTGGAATTCCTGGCTTATCACCACCGGGGTTATCAGGGTTGTCAGGGTTGTCGCCTGGCGTGGGGAAATGCTCTTCGATAATCTTTTTAATCTCATCGTCCCCAATAGGATCTGGCTTTGGCGCCGTTGGCTTTACTGGCTCTTCAATAACAATAGGATCAGGATCACCCTCTTCGGTTTCAGTAATATTGACAACAGGCCGCTCGGTAACTTTAAGTTGTGCCGTATTAAGCTTCACAACATAGTTGCCATTTTCTGTCAAGAAGCCTTGAGCGCCACCTTGACCTTTAACCTTCGAATAATGAGGAGTCAAAATATAGGTACCCACTTGCGGATTGTCAGCATCAAAGACAAGGCCGCCGCGTGTTTGCACGGTATAGGTATCGTCACCTAAAACGTCTGCAATGGTGTCACCGGGAACAAGAGAATTTTGAGGAAGCGTTGCGATGTCGGCATCTGCTGCCGCTTCTGTCGCATTGGTGTGATACGTAGGCTCGGTCGCCTCTTTATTAGTAGGATCCACGTAAGCAACACCCGTGATCCATGTCGAAAGATCATAGGTTGGATCTTGTGGATAGCGAGCATCAATCACCAATTCACGAGGAGCAATAATTCCCTTTACTGTAAGGTCTCCACCACTCTGCAATCCTTTAATTGCGTAGTCAGCAGCCTCAAGTCCGTGAATCTCAACACCATGCAAAACGAGTTCTTTGCCGGTGCCTGCATTACTATCCACATACGTTGCATCCGTGTAGGTGATGTAAGCCTGCGCGCCTTTTGGTACTAGATCAGAAATATTAATGCTACCACCTGGAAGCGTATTAGTTCCGTCATAAGTCTTGAGGTAATTACGACCCATGACTGAAACCTTAGTCCCTTCTGGGTTACTAGGATCAGCAGGATCTACGTCAGTAATAATTGTATCTTTGGTTCCATCAGGTACATAGTTAGGGTTGTCAGGATTATTCGGATTATTGGGGTCGTCAGGATCAAGAGGATGGTCAGGATCCTCAGGCACCGATGGAGTTACCGGTGTTGCTGGATCAGTTAAATCAAGACTTTTCTGAACAATCTTAAATGTGGTTGATCCAGGTTTGTAATCAACCAAACCACCTTTTTGACCATCTGCTTGTTCAAAGGGTTGTTGGAATACTGCATTAGAAACAACCTTGTAGGTACCAACATGCTTAGGTTCTTCATCCATCAAAATCCAGTCAGCATCTCTGTTGACATTGCCGCCTGGTTTTAATTGGTAAAACGTACGCGTTGGTGTTGTTGGTTCGGTAATAAAGTTTTTGTTTGCATCACGTCCGGTAATAGTGACAACATCACCACCGTTAACGTTTTCTCTGATAGATAGAGGCTGACCTACTGAAATATTATCTGCCTCTGTTGTAATGGTCTTGCCTTCAGGGTCAATGTTGATATCAACCTTTACATAAACATCAACATTGGCATCCCCATCGCCACCTGATGTGTCAGCACCCGAGTCATCGTCACCCTCCATGCCGCCATACTCAATAACATAGAAGCATTGATTGGTATTAGCGTAGTCATTCCATTGACCAGATTTCGAAGAGAAAAAGTGCATGCAGAATTCTCCGCTGGAATTATTAGGCTCCCCTGAAGCCCAATTGAGAAAGACCGGATCCCCATCAGGATCAGGTGCAGCTACTTGTCCTCCCAAAGGACCATATGAACAAATCTTTCCTTTTTCAGGTCCGTCAGTCCAAAAATAGAATTCCGTAGAACCAGTATGTGTAGTTGCAGGGATAGTAATACCTTTAGATTTATACCAATCTACATACGTGTTCTTAATAGGAGCAGTGTAAGTGTCCCAACTTGTTGCTGCAGTCCAACAGTTCTCACCAATCATGGTGTAAACATAATCATGCTCTGCCTGACTCGTAACCGTTACAAGATAGCCTTGCATGCCCATATATTTTTTGGTCTTACAAGCCTCGTAGGCCGTTTCCCAATTCACCTTGGTTTTAACCGTTTCGTAGTAGTGACCATTGAGGGAGTTGTAATCAACCAGAGTGTTCACCGGATCAAAACTTGCAATCATACGCAAGCTTTTTGTGCTGGTACCGTCAAGCGTAATTTCAAGGTTTTGGCGTAAGTATTCTGCCCATTCATCAGCAGTTGCACCATCGGTCACATTAATTGAGACATTAGCACGCTTACTACCATCATAACGTACGAATTTACCTGAACCAGCAAGAGCAATACTGTCATTTGCCGTGATAGCAGAAGTAAACTGAACGGTAATAGATTTGATTTTACGATCAGTGTTTGATTCAACGGTTAAGCGAGGGAATCGATACGTGTTGGTTGTCCCCTCTTTAAGTTCCGCAGCGCCTGCTTTAATTACAAGCGTAACACCATCAACTGTTGTTGAACCTGATTGAGTGTCGTCTTGCATTGCTGCTACTTCATCCGCCCACGCAACATGCGACATATTCCCGAGCGGAATCATCAGCGTGGAAGCCAGAATAAAGGCAAGCGTCACAAGCAAGCTTTTCTTTCCAATGTGCTCCATAATGACCTTCTTTCAAGCAGGAGATCACACTTTTAGAACACGCATTTACTTCGTCCTAGCTACTTACCCGTGAAGTTACATCCGTGTGTATTCCTGCCATAGCCCGATACAAACAAAGTCATATGGTTAAATTTTGTCACCGCGTTCTTACTATTTCAATACTTTTTTGATACCAAATAGCTAGATTTTAGTAATAAACTACAATTTTTTCGTTGCGTTTAAGTTTTCTCAAAACCTTAACCTTCCAAAAAAATCGGGCTTCATTTCAAAAAATGCTTTGGGTCTCTACAAATAATTCCTCGAAAATCAAAAATGTATCAGGTCCTCTTTTTTGTTTTTTACGCCTTTCGTGACAAGATAAGACTTTCAGCGAGCTTTCCTCCTCATCGCATTCTGACAAGGCAGATATTTTATGCATCACTTGTCCAATAACGTGACAAAACAGGTACTTTGTGTGAGGTTTATAGCTTCTTTTTATGCGGGCGATGGGGTTGCTAAGACACGCAACCCTCCCAGAAAGTCGAATCTCGTCAAAAATGCCCTCAAAAATCAAAAAAGAGTCGTTTTCAAGCATAAGCTGAATGGCCGCACAAGAAAAAAGAGCCAGAGACACTACGTCTCCAGCTCTTCCAAAAGATTGTTTTATAGGGTTGGCTGCTATGCCCCCTCTTTGCTCAACTTAGTTTAGCTTTACTTAATGTTATTTAACTTTGCTTAGTTTTGCTCCGAATTCCCAAAATGACAACAATAGCAATCACAACAGCAATGCCGCCAATCAATGATGGCCACGGACTTCCGGTGAAACCAGAAATAAAGTAACCCAGGGCACACACACCTGCAACGATAGAAGCATAAGGAATCTGCGTTGCAACGTGACGTAAGTGATTACAGTCTGCACCTGCTGAGGACAAAATAGTCGTATCCGAAATAGGCGAGATATGGTCACCATACACAGCGCCCGCAAGAGTTGCGCCGATAGTCACCAAGAAAAGCGGATCAGACTCAGGGAACACGCCTAAGACAATAGGCAAGATTAACGCGATCGTACCCCATGAGGTGCCCATCGCAAATCCAATAAAAGCAGAAACAATAAAGATAATAAGCGGCAAGAATTGCAAGCCAAAGCCAATCGTTTGCAAAAACGTTGCTACAAAGTCTCCCGTTCCCAACATATAACGACAGCATCCGCCCAAGGACCACGCAAGAACCAAAATCATAATGGCTCCGACCATTGAACGCACGCCTTCAGACATACCCTCAATAAAGCGCTGCAGGTTAAGAAGTTTGCGCGGTAAAAACATTACTGCAGCAATGGTAATAGCAACCACCGCACCAATACAAAGACCTGAAACAGGATCCTCGCCAACAGCAACTGCAAATTCTACGCCCTCAAAGAAGCCACCTACATAGAGCATGCCCACAATGGAGAAGATGATCAAAATCAAAATAGGAACAACAAGGTCATACACTTTACCACGCGTTGAAACATCAAGTCCCTTGAACTCCTCCATAGCTGCACCGGCAGTTTCTTCCAAATCAGAGTTCTCGGTAATGATAGTCTCCATCGCTTCACCCTCATGAGGAAGGCGCGCATGGCTGATTGCATCAAGAGGAGTGTCATCCTCAGGAATCTCATGAATCGTATGCTCGGCAAAATCTTCCTGAGCCTTTTTCATAGAACCCCAGTCGTGACCCATAATACATACAGCAAACACAAAAACAATGGTGAGTAATGCGTACAAGTTATAGGGAATGGAAGCGATAAAAGTATTGAAACCGTCTTCTCCTAAATAGCCGCCAACAGCAACAGCCCAAGAAGAAACAGGAGCAATAATACAAATAGGAGCAGCGGTTGAATCGATAATCCATGCAAGTTTTTCGTGACTAATTTTAAACTTATCCGTTACAGGACGCATAACTGCGCCCACGGTAAGACAGTTAAAATAGTCGTCCACAAAAATCAACACACCTAAAACTGCCGTCATAACAGAAGCCATACGAGCGCTTTTGATGTGTTGAGAAACCCATGCTGCATAAGCACGCGAACCACCTGCTACGGTTATGAGCATGGTAAGAGCTCCTAGCAATGCCAAGAACAATATCAATGCTGCATTGCCTGCAATTTTGTCAGCAAACATGGCCGGCAAAAGACAGAAAGCAGATACGACAGAATCAACGCTTACTCCATCGAGCACAAATTCATAAATAAACAGGCCAGACAAAACGCCAACCGTTAACGACGAATACACCTCTTTAGTAATGAGTGCTAAACCCAACGCTAGCAACGGCGGCACAATTGACCAAGCGCCGGTAGCTAGTAATTCCATTCCCTCCATGGGAACTCTCCTCACCTGACATACTTTACCTTTGTGATATATGCCCCCTATGTACTACATGTTTGTCTCAGTGCACCACCTGCACACACTGCAGTATATACAGCACGTATATCGAACCTATTGTAGCCGTAGTTTTTAAACGCTTTAGCTTTTAGGCACCATAAAATAGGTAGAAGAGAAGAATTTATTTTATTGGTAAAACTTAGCTTTTTGGCGATGGGGTGTCCTGCGCACCTTCATGAGCAAGACGAGCCTTGTTAGCCGCGCGTGCCTGCGCCACCTCTTCTTCGACTTCATGCATAAATTCACGATCGATTGCACCCTCAACAGCAGGCGGCTTAATATCAAAGGGAACACGTGGCGTTACCAAACTTACAATCGGGACTATCACAAGCGACAAAATCATTGCAAGAGCACCACAGTTAATGGGGCTTGCAATCCAAGGGGTACCAACAAAGCCTGCAATCATATTGCCTGTTGTCAAGCCAACGCCCAAGATGAAGGACGCCCAAACCGCAGCTTTAGATACGCGACCTGAAAAAAGTCCCCAGAAAAAAGGCCCTAAGAAAGCACCCGCCAGAGCACCCCATGAAATACTCATAAGCTGCGCAATAAAGGTAATCGTTGAGTTATATTGCACCAGCGCAATGACCGATGAAATCACTACAAAGACAATGAGCAATCCGCGCATCCAGCCAATTTGCTGTTTCTCACTCATCTTTTTAATAACATTGCCTTTAATTAAGTCGAGTGTCAGCGTTGACGATGAGGTCAATACCAAAGACGACAACGTCGACATCGAAGCAGAAAGCACCAATACCACAACAATACCAAGCAAAATATCGGGTAAGCCAGAAAGCATCGTAGGAATAATTGAGTCATAAATAGGAGTACCATTTGCAGCGTAGGCAATCTCATCGCCAAATAGACGACCAAATCCACCCAAGAAGTATGAACCACCGGCAACGACAAACGCAAAAATGGTGGAAATAATCGCACCTTGTTTAATAGCAGGGCCAGACTTAATAGCGTAAAACTTGGTAATCATCTGCGGCAAGCCCCAGGTGCCAAGCGAAGTCAAAATAATAACACCCATCAAATTAAAGAGATCGGGTCCAAACATAGAAACAAAGGCACCTTCCAAAGGACTTCCTTCTGCCGGGATAGTCGAAAGTGTGATGATCGCCTCGGAAAAACCACCCTGCCCTGCAAGTACCGCCGCAATAACAGCGATAATGCCCACAAGCATAATGAGACCTTGAATAAAGTCATTCATAACCGTTGCCATGTAGCCACCAAGCACAACATAAATGCACGTGACAACTGCCATACCAATGACACACCACTCATAAGGCAAGCCAAACGCCATACCAAAGAGGCGCGAAAGGCCGTTATAAACAGAAGCGGTATAAGGGATCAAGAAAACGAAGATGATAGCAGCTGAAGCAATACGCAGACCCTTTGATCGGTAACGCTTGCCAAAAAATTCCGGCATCGTAGTCGCACGCAAACGCTGCGTCATCTCGCGCGTACGAGGACCCAGTACCCACCATGCCAGCAAGGAACCGAGCACCGCATTGCCAATGCCAATCCAAAACGCAGCGAGACCATACTTCCAACCAAACTGGCCCGCATAACCAACAAAGATTACCGCAGAGAAATAACTGGTACCAAAAGCAAATGCTGAAAGCCAGGGGCCAACATTGCGGCCTCCTAAGATAAACCCGTCAACACTTTTTGAATGTGATCGGGACAAAATACCAACGCCAACAACGACACCGATAAAAATGACAATGATACATATTTTGGCAATCATGATGCTTTTCTCTTTTTGTTCTCGGATACCTTTTACTTACTCTGGCGCAGCGCTGCTAGCTGGTGCAACACGGTTGCTCTACGATAGCGCTATAGCATTACGCTGTTACAACTCAGTACCGCTTCAGCACTCCACCGCACTAAAGTGCATGCGGTCTGTTAGCCTACCACAGCCTTTTTTCACGTTGCGTGATAATGAATTGCTTTTTGGATTACGTCTATTTTTCACACGATGAATGGGTTCACACTTGTTGGCCTATGCTATGTTTGCAAGCAATACAAACGCTGCAACCATGCTGCAAACACGCTACAAGCACGCTGTAAGCATGTTGCAATCACGTTGCAATCGAACCTGCGAGACGCCATGAGGAATAACAGCTCCATAGATTTA
The DNA here is from genome assembly GCA_900542265.1 of uncultured Eggerthella sp. Taxonomy (GTDB): domain Bacteria; phylum Actinomycetota; class Coriobacteriia; order Coriobacteriales; family Eggerthellaceae; genus Anaerotardibacter. The sequence continues at coordinate 9,918 of UQML01000012.1, forward strand.
TCGAATACCACTACGGAAGACACCCATACGGTAGACACCCGCGCGTCTGGCGCGAGCACCCCAAGCACTGCTGTTGAGCGCTTTGCTCAACTCACCACTCTTCTTGCTGAGAAGCACTCGCTCACGCATAAGGAATGGTGCACGCTCTATACCTTGCATGCTAACTATCAAGCAGCTGCCGCTTCTGGCACATTTGATCCCGCATTTGAACATGCGCTCGCAGCACACTTTGATCGCGCCAAAAAGACTCGCGACGCTCTGTATGGACGTACGGTGTTTTTACGTGGACTGCTTGAAGTATCTAACTACTGCAAGAATGACTGTTATTATTGCGGAATTCGCGCACATAACACCAATCTCACACGCTATCGACTTTCTCTCGATGAGATTCTTGAAAGCTGCACGCTCGGTTACTCGCTCGGGTATCGTACGTTTGTCTTGCAAGGTGGCGATGACCCTTGCTTTCCCTATTGCGATGTAGTTGCTACGCTTCATGAGATGTATCCTGATTGCACGATCACCGTCTCAGCAGGAGAGCTCAGCCGGGTAGAGTATCAGGCACTCTATGATGCGGGTGCTCGCCGCTACCTTCTGCGTCACGAAACCGCTAACGAATACCACTATCACCAACTTCATCCTCAGGAAATGAGTCTCGAGAACCGCAAACACTGTCTTTATACCTTGCGCGACTTAGGTTTTCAGGTTGGCAGCGGCTTTCTCGTTGGAGCCCCCTTTGAAACGCCTGACACGTGGGCAGAAAACATGGAGTTTCTGCACGAACTTGACCCCCACATGATTGGCATTGGCCCCTTCATCCCCCACAAAGACACACCCTTTGCCTCTCATACATCAGGCTCAGTTGAAGCAACTCTTTTTACCCTTGCCTGCTTGCGTCTCGCTCACCCCTATGCGTTATTACCTGCAACCACCGCACTTGCCACCCTCGCACCTGAAGGTCGTATACGTGCGCTTAATGTAGGCGCTAACGTCATTATGCCCAATATTTCACCTCAAACCCATCGCAATGACTACGCGTTATATGACCACAAACTCTCCTCTGGCTTGGAAGCAATTGAGTCTCATCAAGCGCTGATTGCTGAGCTTGAGCTCCATAGCTATCACGCACTTGCAACACGAGGAGATTCGCTTGTATCAATCAAGTCTTGCTAACCGCAGACCGCAGGTTTAAACCCTCCAGAGATGATACTGATGTCATACAACACTGATTGATAAGACCAATCGTGTATATTTTATACATCTATGTTATCGCGCAGACTTTCATAGTTAACAGGCTGTTGCGATTAAGATAAGTCTTTACCAAACAGCCTGGTCGCGATAGCAAAGATATGACTATCCACTATTACCAGGAGGTTAGAGATGCCTCGCCTTATCATCGAGCAGGTCTCAACAGCAGACGCTGGCTTTAAAGAGCTCTCCCAAAAAGCTGCCGAGCGCCTTGTTGCTATGCCTGCCGACCAATGCCCGGTAGAGTTCACCCTCTCCCTCACTCGCTTGTACCTATCTGAATCCTGCGGAAAATGCACCCCTTGCCGTGTCGGACTTTCCCAGATAGCTACCCTCATCCAAGATTTGCTTGATGGAGTGGGAACAGAAGAGAGTGTTGCCCTTATCGAGCGCACCGCACAAAGCATCCTTGACAGCGCCGATTGCGCTATTGGGCACGAATCCGCACGCATGGTCTTAAAAAGCTTGCGTGCCTTTAAAGAGGACTTCCTCTCTCATGCAAAAGACGACCTCTGTGCATCAGAGCGCAATGTCTATGTTCCTTGCCAAGGAACCTGTCCTGCCCATATTGACATCCCCGGCTATATTGCCCTCGTTAACGCAGGACAGTACGAAGATGCCTTGCGCGTAATCAGAAATGACAACCCGCTACCAACCGTCTGCGGTTATGTCTGCGAACATCCTTGCGAGTTCACCTGCCGCCGCAGCCTTGTAGACGATGCCATCAACATCTGTGGCATCAAGCGCTATGCTGCTGATCATGCCAAACCCTATGCTCCTGCTCAGAATCTGGCTCCAACCGGCAAAAAAATTGCTATTGTCGGTGGTGGCCCTGCTGGACTTTCCGCAGCCTATTACCTGCAACTTATGGGTCATGATGTCAGTATCTATGACCAGCGCTCGAAATTGGGCGGCATGGTGCGCTATGGTATCCCTGACTATCGCCTCCCCCAAGACAAGCTTGACCAAGATATTGATTTCATTCTTTCAACAGGCGTAAAGGCCTACCCTGAAACAACGATTGGCACTGATCTCACGTATGAAGATTTAGCACGCGACTTTGACGCAATCTATCTCTCCATTGGCGCTCACGATGATAATAAACTTGGCTGCCCAGGCGAGGATGCGGAAGGCGTCCTTTCTGCGGTCAGCCTCTTACGTGCCGCAGGCGATGGGGTTGCGCCTGACCTCACGGGCAAGCGTGTCGTAATTGTAGGCGGCGGCAACGTTGCCATGGACTGCACCCGTACGGCTCGTCGTCTCGGTGCCGCAAGCGTTGAGTGTGTATACCGTCGTCGCATTGCTGATATGACCGCCCTTCCCGAAGAAATTGAAGAAGCAATGGCAGAAGGATGCCAAATTTCTGAACTTATGGCTCCTCTCCGTATTGAAAAAACTGCTGGTGGTGCTGTGCGTGGCCTTGTTGTACAGCCTCAATACATTGGTTCAATTGGTGCTGATGGTCGCCCGCGTCCTCAAGCTGCCAATGTCCCTGAAGTAGAAATCCCCTGCGATATTGTTATTGTCGCTATTGGACAAAAGATCAACACCGACGCCTTTACCCATATCATTGCAACCGAGCGCGGACGCATTTTAGCTAACGATCAAGGCGCTCTTGCCAATGCTGATGGTGTCTTTGCAGGAGGCGATGCGGTTACCGGTCCTGCAACCGTTATCCGTGCAATTGCTGCAGGCAAAGTTGCGGCGGCAAATATCGATGAGGCATTAGGCTTTAATCACAACGTCCATGATGAAGTCAAGATTCCTGCTCCTTTATCCCCCCTTTCAGCAACGGGTCGTGTCGAGCAGACTAATCGCAAGTTCTCAGAAGCTATTCAAGATTTTAATATTGCCAAAAATGGTATGACGCGTGATGAAGTTGAGCAAGAAACCAGCCGTTGCTTGCGTTGTGATCACCACGGATTTGGCAAAGTATGCGGAAAGGAGGCACTGGTATGGTAAGCATCACAATTAATGACACGCCTATCTCTGTCGATGAGGGCACTACTATTCTTGATGCTGCAAAATCAGCTGACATCTCTATCCCAACACTGTGTTATTTCAAGGATCTCTGCGACATTGGTGCTTGTCGCGTATGCTGTGTCGAAGTAGAAGGGGAAGAACGCCTTAGTGCCGCTTGTAATACCCCGGTTCACGACGGCATGGTTATTCACACCAACTCCGATCGCGCCGAAGCTACACGTAAAACCAACTTGGAGCTTATTGTTTCACGTCATAACCTTGATTGCCCTCATTGTGTACGTTTTGGTACCTGCCGCTTACAAGCGCTCTTAAAATCTTACGGCCTCGCTGGACCCGATCGTCCACCTGAGGTATTTACCAAAGAACTTCCTCAAGGCAAACGCGCCTTTTGGGATCCCAACCTTGCTATCCAGCGCGATGCCTCTAAGTGCATCCAATGCGGTCGCTGCGTTGCCACCTGCAACAAAATTCAAGGCATTGGCGTCTGGGAGTTCAGTGGCACCGGATCACGCTCTTCTATCGGCATTACCGACCATCGTTCCATGATGGAAGCAGGTTGCGTTTCTTGTGGGCAATGCATTACCCACTGTCCTGTAGGTGCTCTTTCTGAGCGCGACGATATTGCACGCCTCCGTGCTGCTATCGCTGATCCTGACATCACCACTGTTGTCCAAATTGCTCCTGCAACCCGTACCGCATGGGCATCAGCTTTTGGTGAGGCCGATGGAGATCTTGGTGTTGAACGCATGTGCGCCGCCTTAAAGGAAATGGGTGCCGACTACGTCTTTGACACGGTCTTTGCTGCTGACCTCACCATTATGGAAGAAGGAACCGAGCTCTTAAACATTATCAAGTCAGGTGACACCGAGCGTCTTCCGCTCTTCACTTCATGTTGCCCTGGCTGGGTTCGTTTTGCTCGCAACCGTTATCCTGAAACAGCGGCGCATCTCTCAAGCGCAAAAAGCCCTATGCAAATGTTTGGTGCTGTTATCAAGACATGGTTCGCGGAAAAGAATAACCTTGATCCGGCTAAAATCTTCTCCGTTGCACTTATGCCTTGCACCGCCAAAAAAGACGAAATTCAGCTACCTCATATGTCGGCTCATCCACCTATTCCTGACATGGACGCATCCCTTACCACCCGTGAGTTTGTGCGCATGATCAAGCAAGACGAGCTTGATGTCACCGCACTCGCTGACCAACCTTTAGACAACCCCTTAGACGTAGGCACTGGTGCCGGTGTTATCTTTGGCGTTACCGGTGGTGTTATGGAAGCAGCTCTGCGTACCGCAGCTGCCATCATGACCGGAGAAAACCCTGAACCGCGCGGCTTTGAGTTTACTCCTGCTGAAGCAGGCCCTTGGAAAGAGGCTGTCTTTGATTTGGCAGGAACCCCCATCCATTGCGCTGTTGTTCATGGACTTAACAACACCGACCAGCTCATTGCCGCTGTCGATGCGGGCAAAGTCTCATACGACTTTATTGAAGTTATGGCTTGCCCCACAGGTTGTGCAGGTGGTGGCGGTCAGCCTATTGATGGCAGCGACCGTGAGCTTGGCGCAGAGCGCGGCATCGTATTACGCAAACTTGACGACGCAGCAACGATACGTTTCTCTCACGAGAATCCGGTAGTTCAAACCATCTACAAAGAGTACTTTGACGCTCCTTGTTCAGAAAAAGCTGAGCGCTATTTACACACGCACGCCTAAAATACGAAGGCCGCAGGACAAACCGCAGGACAAATGAGGCTATAAAATAAAAACTTGTCTTAATTGGGGAGTTGATTCAATTCAACTCCCTTTTTTGACAGTCTCCCTTTTTGACAGTACGCGCCTGATCTCATTTAGAAACGCAAATCACGCGTTCCTTGCTGAATAGCGTTTAAGTTTTTCTGTAAAGTGTCATATACTTTAGATCGCTTAAACGCCTCATCATCCATCTCTTGATTGATGAGATTTTCCCCTAAAGTACGCGTCTTATCAGAGGCATAATCTAAAAGATATTCTTCAAGCGTCATAAGCGCATTGGGATGACAGAAGCCCGCAATCTGCTCATTTTTGCAAAGTTCCATGAACCTATCACCCTGTCGTCCCGCTCTATAACACGCGGTGCAAAAACTGGGAATATAGCCCTGCTCCATCAACCACGCAACAACCTCATCTAGGCTTCGATGGTCAAACACATCAAACTGCGCCGTACTCTCATCGATCTCTTCTTCAACATAACCACCCACACTTGTGCGTGATCCACCAGAAACTTGAGAAACACCCAGCGTTAACAAGCGCTCACGCATAGCTTGCGGCTCGCGCGTTGAAACGATCAATCCCGTATAGGGAACAGCAATTCTAATACAGGCAACAATTTTGGCAAACACATCATCTGGCACACCATTATCAAAGGTATCTGGATCTATATCGTCAGCAGGACGCACACGCGGCACACTAATGGTGTGGGGTCCAACTCCAAAAACTGCTTCAAGATGTTCCGCATGCATAAGGAGTCCCGCAAATTCATAGGCATATCCCTCTAATCCAAACAAAACACCTAATCCAACATCATCAATACCCGCTTCCATAGCACGATCATGTGCCTCAGTATGATAGGCATAATCATGTTTTGGTCCTGTAGGATGCAATTCCAAGTAGCGTTCTTTGTGATAGGTCTCTTGAAATAGAATGTAGGTACCAATCTCCGCTTCTTTAAGCTTGCGATAATTCTCGACCGTTGTCGCCGCAATGTTGACATTAACGCGCCGAATAGACCCATTCTTATGCTTGATTGAATAAATTGTCTCAAGACTCTCAAGCACGTATTCAATAGGGTTATTGATAGGGTCTTCACCCAGTTCAATTGCCAGGCGTTTATGACCTTGATCTTGAAGTGCTCGTACCTCAGCGGCAATTTCTTCCTGCGTGAGTTTTTTTCGCGGAATAGTTTTATTTTGGCGATGATAAGGACAATACACACATCCATTAAGGCAGTAATTGGATAAGTACAAGGGCGCAAACAAGACGATGCGATTACCGTAATAATCCTCTTTGATTTTTTGTGCCAAAGCAAAAATACGCTCATTACGCTCAGGATTTTGGCAAGCTAACAATACACTTGCCTCCCGATGATTCAGCCCATGCCCCTCTTCTGCTTTTGCCAAAATCTGATCAATCAGATCAAGATCAGTTGCATGCGCACGAGCATAGACAAGCGTTTCATTAATTTCATCATCATTAATGAACTCTTCAGCCGTACACGAGGAAACGTTATAAGGAATCTGCATAGGTGCATCCATCGAGTAAATCATCTCAATCCATAGCGGTATAGTAGTATATAAAGCATAGCAAGAATCCAAGCTCGCTGTATTCTATTTCGATTGACAGTATCCTAGACCACATAAAAGGTAACTCATGCAAACTACACCAAAAAGTCTCCGCATTACCATTGGCCTTTTTGGCCGTCAAAATGTTGGTAAAAGTAGCGTCGTCAATGCACTCACACGCCAACCGGTCAGCATTGTAAGCCCCGTTAAGGGGACAACAACGGATCCTGTGGAGAAGGCGATGGAGTTATTACCGCTTGGACCTGTTCTTTTTATTGACACTGCCGGCGTTGATGATAACCAAGAAATTTTAGGAGAGTTGCGCGCGGATACAACCCGCAAGATGCTATCGCGCTGCGATTGTGCGTTGCTTGTCTACGAGGCAGGTACATGGGGTAAACCGGAAGAGGAGTTACTTGCCACCATTACCGCACAAAAGATTCCTGTGATTGTTGTGGCAAACAAAGCAGACCTTGCAGCTGCTGGCGATGGGTCGGATGTTGCCAATGCCATCATTCCGACGCCCGATCCCGCCATCCCCCAAGCAATCCCTCAGGTACTTGTTTCAGCCAAAACCCAACAAGGATTCGATACCCTTTTTGAAACCCTTCTGACAACACTCCCAGAAAGCTTACTGGAAAACCCCGCACTTGTTCGTGACCTGGTCAACCCTGGAGATACCGTCATCCTTGTCATTCCCATCGACAAAGAGGCACCTAAAGGTCGCCTTATCATGCCGCAGGTGCAAACAGCACGCGATTTACTCGATGGCGGTGCACTACCTTACCTCGTACGTGACACAGAGCTTGAAACCGCCCTTGCCTCGCTCAAAGAGCCCCCTGCTCTGGTGATCACCGACTCACAGGTATTTCAGCACGTAGCCACAATTGTACCTAAGACTATACCTCTCACAGGCTTTTCGGTTGTGATGGCTCGTGCTAAAGGAGATCTCACATCAGAAGCACGCGCGCTTGAAAGGCTTGCCCAGCTTAAAAGCGACGCACACATTTTGATTGCCGAAGCGTGCACACATCACCCTATTTCAGAAGATATTGGTACCGTGAAGATTCCTCGTCTTTTGCACAAAGCATTAGGCGATGGAATTACCATCGACCATGCGCAAGGCAAAGACTTCCCTGAAAATCTTGCTGACTATGATCTTGTAATTCACTGCGGTGGCTGCATGCTCAACCGACGCACCATGCTCTCTCGTATTCAAGCTTGCACGCAAGCGGGCGTTCCGCTCACTAACTATGGATTAGTGCTTGCCTACTTTTCTGGAATAGCTCCGCGCGCCCTAAAACCTTTTGCGCCGCTTCTTACACAGACTCTTGACGAATAGTTCCTCGCGCGCAACACTACAAAAACCCCTTGCCGCAGCAAGGCTTATTTTTCTTTTCAGGTTCGAGGGTATGCTAATACATGGAAGTTTTTACTCATACTGCGTTGCAAATGCTCATTTTGTTCACACTTGTCTTACTGGGAGCAATCGCACGCAAGACTCATCTTATGAACGATGATTTTGATACCCTACTCTCGCGTCTCGTTATGACCATTACCTTACCCGGAATGATCTTAAACTCCGTTTTGAGCAACACTAACCTTCCAACCGACCGTGAAATGTTTACGATGCTCGGCGTTTCTTTTGTGGTGTATCTCTGCACATGCACACTCTCCTTCGTGATTGTGCGCGTGTTCTACCGCGGTGTATCGCTCCCTGCACAAGGAGCGCACACTTTCCTTATTGCGTTTGGCAACACTGGTTTTATTGGGTTTGCAGTACTGGAAGCTATCTTTGGAACCGATGCAGTACTTTATGGCGCTATCTTTAATATCCCCTTTAATCTTTTTATGTTTTCAGTCGGACTGCTCTTTATCTCAAGCACCGGCACCACCAAGCAACAACACGCACGCTCCGAGCAAATCAAACGTATTCTCCATCAGCTCTTATCGCCCTGCTTGATTAGCTGCTTTATCGCCATCTTTTTAGCGCTCAATCATATTACCGATGATGGATATATTGGGAAAACGTGCGCTCTCTTAGGGCAGATGACCGTACCTGCCTCTATGCTTATCATTGGCTCATCGCTTGCAAAAATGCCCTTGCGCGACATGATTAATGACGGCTGGAGCTACCTTACGGCAGCCTTGCGGCTCATCGGCATTCCCTTAATAATCTTTTTTATAGGACGCCTCTTCATCACTGATCCTTTTATCTTAGCCGTTGTAGTCGTACTTTCCGCTATGCCTGCTGCCTCATCAGGCACCATGATGTGCCTTGCCTATGGTGGCGATACGCGCGCTATGGCACGTGGCACATTCTTGACCACTATTTTATCGCTTGCAACACTGCCCTTTATTGCATTCCTTGTTGTGTAACAGCTGTCTTAGTAACAACTGTCTTAGTAACGACTGTCAAAAATGCGCTTCGATTTCTTTTCGGAACGAGGAAGCTCACCAATAACAACACCTTTAACATCAGGCGTGCAGCCAATCTTTGCCTTAAAGATGCCGGCGAGTTCGTGCTCCATACGCTCTTTGTCTTCACCAGTAAGATCTGTCTCGACCATGAGGGTCAACACATCCTTACCGTTGATGTGCTCAATAAAGACCTGATACTCACTCGATGCCCCATCAGTGATCTTAATGACGTCCTCAATCTGAGCCGGGAACATGTTGCAGCCTTTGACTTTAACCATATCATCGGTGCGTCCAACCAAAATATCAATACGAGGATGAGGGCTTCCGCAGGCGCATGTCCCTGGAATAATGCGCGTCAGGTCATGGGTGCGATAGCGAATGAGCGGCGCGCCTTGTTTGCGGAGCGTCGTGATGACAAGCTCGCCAATCTCACCATCAGGAAGCACTTCGCCGGTCTTGGGGTCAACAATCTCAATGTAGGTAAAATCGTTCCAAATATGCATGCCGTGATGCTCGTCGCACGAAATGCCAATACCAGGTCCGTAAATCTCGGTCAAACCATAGATATCATAAATCTCAACACCGAGTTCATTGGCGATGCGCGCACGCATCTTGTCGCCCCATCGCTCAGAACCAATCACCCCTTTACGGAGCTTGAGTTTATTGTGCAGGCCGCGCTTAGTGATCTCTTCAGCAAGCAATAACGCATATGAACTCGTTGCGGTAATAACGGTAGAGCCTAAGTCCTGCATCATCTGCAACTGCTTTTCGGTATTGCCTGGTCCCATAGGGATAGCCATTGCACCTAAGCGCTCGGCACCCAGTTGAAAACCAATACCCGCCGTCCAAAGACCGTAGCCAGGGGTGATCTGAATACGATCCAAATTGGTAATGCCTGCCATCTCGTAGCAGCGCGCAAATTGAATAGCCCAATCGACAACATCTTGCTGGGTATAAGGAATGATAACGGGCGTTCCCGTCGTGCCAGATGATGAGTGAATACGTACCACTTCTTCATCAGGAACGGCCTGCAATCCAAGCGGATACGCCGCGCGCAAGTCAGCCTTCTCAGAGAAGGGAAGCTTTTCAAAATCCGCCTGCGTATGGACATCTGACAGATCAATACCTTCAAACTTGGTACGATAAAACGCCGAACGATCCTTCAGCGTCTTGAACTGTTCTAAGATTGCAGTTAACTGCTCCGGAGTCATCTCCACGGGACGTATCCTCTCATCGTCGTATTCCTTCACACACCTAGCGCATAGGATACGTTAGGTTGAAATTTGTACGTTAGTTATTGTTATACGCCAAAACGGTATCAATGGCACCCATATTCAGCTCTAGAAACTGAGGTTTAACACACACGGCAACCGCTTGCTTCATATCATCGAGCGAGATAGCACCATCCATCTCTTTGAGTGCTGAAGCCAGCATGATGATATTAAGAGCCTTTTTGCTGCCGATGAGGTTTGTGAGTGCTTCATCATCAACTGTTACTACGGTATAGGGCAAGTGACACAATTCCTCAATCAACGCGCGTGCATCATACACCTCATCGCCTGCTCCCCCAATAGGAGGACGGGATGTTCGCGCCAATACGATAAGTCCCTCTTGCTTCACGTAGGGAAGTGCACGCAGGGCCTCTCCTGGTTCAAGCGCAATCAGCACATCGATACTCTGCTCAGCAGGCAGCGGCGAATAGACCGCTTCTCCCGCATCCCCCATGCGAACATGAGAGATAACGTTGCCGCCGCGCTGTGCCATGCCAATCGTTTCTGCCGTACGCACCTGCCATCCTTTAGATTGCGCGGCTTGCGCCAAAATGCGCGCTGCTAACACGCTTCCCTGGCCACCGATGCCAGCGATCGACACGCTTAACATACGCCCTCCTGACCTGCACCACCGAGCGCGCCAAATGCACAGAGATCCTCGCAGAGCGAGCAGCCGTTACACAGTGATGCATCAATAACGGGCACGCCACGATCCACATCAAAGCTAAGCGCCGGACAACCAATTTCGGTCACACAATGTTTGCATCCCGTGCACGCTTTTGCATCAACTTCCACCGGCTTGCCCGGTTTAAACAATGACACGCAGGGTGATTCAAACAGAATGGCCGATGGTCCTTCAAAGGTAAGTGCCTCACGTGCTGCCGCAACTGATTCTTTCAAGTTGAGTGGGTTTGCATGCACAATGCACTCTACCCCGAGCGCCTGCAAGACCGCTTCAATCGAGATGGGTTTGCTTTTGCCTCCCGAGAGACGCACTCCCGTACCAGGGTGCGGTTGAGATCCGGTCATAGCTGTGGTGGCATTATCGAGCACGCAGATAGTGACATCATGATTGTTGTAGACCGCATTGGCCACACCAGTCATGCCGGAAGCAAAAAATGTGGAGTCACCCACAAACGCAATGCCCTTAACACCAGACTCTACTACCGAAAAACCTTGGGCGATGGTGATACCGGCACCCATACATAAGCAGGTATCAGACACATTAAGCGGTGCGGCATTACCTAGGGTGTAGCAACCAATATCACTACAGTAGCGCACCCACTCTTGAGCTCCCGCTTTTTTATCCATCCGCTTGGCGTATTGTTTGGCAGCTTGCTTGACCGCATAAAATGCTCCGCGATGGGGACATCCCGCACACAACAGCGGTGGTCGCGCAGGAGCTTTACTCGCTGTACGCGCAATAGCCACGTCAAGCGGAGGCTCTCCCATGCGCTCTTCATAGATATCAGCCGGAATTTGATTAGCCACCACGAGCGTCGCACGCGCAAACGCTTGATCACGCATGAAGAATTCACGTAGTTGATCTGTTATGGCATCAACGGTGTTTTCACCGCGGTTCGTCGTTGAGCCATCAAGCTTTCCAACCACATCGACCGGCAAACGAAGCTTGCCCGCTAACCTCAACACTTCATCTTCAAGCACGTGATCAAGCTCCTCAAACACAATCACTTGATCAAGGCCTTCCATAAAAGAAGCCACACGAGTCTGAGGGAAGGGATAGGGTGTACCAATCTGAATGAGTTTATACGCAGGAAGCACATACCCGCACTCTTGCGCTTCTTCACACAAGATACGCAGTGCCTCTTGCGCATAGGCATAGCTAATACCGCCCGCAACAATACCAAAACAGGGGTGCTCAAACTCAGTCTTTGCCTGCTCTGAATCCGCAGATCCGCCACCAACCTCAATTGGATTGAAAGCGTCGTACGTTTCACGTGAAAACGCTTCAGCAATACGAGGTAAGCGCTCATTAATCTCACCATGTGCCTCGTAGGCACGCGCAGGAAAAATAAACCGATGCGGATCATGATCAAAGCCCTCAACAAAACGAGCTTCAGTCGCATCTGCAACCTCAAAGAAAGTTGAGGCATGGCAGATACGCGTGGTCGGACGCACAATCACGGGCGTTTGATACTCTTCAGAAAGCTCATAGGCTTGCTTGATCATCGCGCATGCCTGCTCTGGTGTCGCCGGATCAAACACAGGCACCTTAGCAAAGGCAGCAAAGCGACGGGTGTCTTGCTCAGTCTGGGACGAGATGGGTCCCGGATCATCAGCCACGATCAACACGCAGCCGCCCTTCACGCCCACATAGTTCAAACTCATGAGCGCGTCACTTGCCACATTCAAGCCCACTTGCTTGCATGTGTACAACGTACGACCACCAGCAAAAGCAGCTCCTGCGCAAAGTTCAAGAGCTGCTTTCTCATTAGTCGACCATTCCACGTGCACTCCCTGCGCGCTTCCGCTTGCATGGAGCTTGGCAACGATTTCAAGTATTTCTGACGATGGGGTTCCGGGATACCCGGCAGCAACGTTGAGCCCAGCCTCTAAGGCAGCATGAGCAAACGCTTCATTTCCCATCATGAAACGTTGAGTCATAATTCCCTTTAGCCTTCAGCCATTTCCTTTTTTAAAGCGATGATCTTTTCACGCGCCCCATCGCATCCTGCGCCTAAAATCTGAACTGCATAAATGGCAGCATTCTTGGCGCCATTAATGGCCACGCACGCTACCGGTACACCTTTAGGCATCTGCACCATGGAGAGAAGCGAATCAAGGCCGCCCAAATCAGAAGTCTTGATGGGTACGCCTACGACTGGCAGTGGCGTATAAGCTGCAACAACGCCACCTAGGTGTGCCGCTTTACCAGCTGCTGCAATAATAACGCGCAATCCGCGATCAACTGCAGTGGAAGCCCACTCATGAACTTCAGCAGGATTGCGATGAGCACTTGCTACTTTCACCTCATAAGGAACGCCAAATTCCTCGAGCTGATCAATGCAATCTTGCATAACGCTCATATCTGACTGGCTTCCCATAATGATGCCAATTTTAGGTTGTGTATGATCACATGTCATGGAGATTATCACTCGCTTTCTTATTCTGTGTAATCAAGCGGCATGGTACGTGCAAGCGTCACACATGCCTCAACAATTTCTTCAGGAGACGTGACGATAAACGTAGGATCTTGTTGTGCCAACGTTTCCTCATCAAAGAACTTTCCGTAGGTCACCGCAACGCTCTTCATGTTTGCCGCATGAGCTGCCGCAATATCAAAGGGAGAGTCACCAATATAGATGCATTGATCAACCGCTGCGTCCATGTTCTTTGCCGCCACTAATAGTGGCTCAGCATCAGGCTTATGGTCAACAGAATCCTCAAAGCCTACCAAAGTTCCAAAGAAATCCATCATGTTAAAGTATTCAAACGAACCCTGCGCAATAACGTGACGCTTTGAGGTCACCACGCCACATTCAAATCCGCGCACTTGAAGCTCTTCAATAGTCTCAATAATACCGTCAAAAGGTTTGATGCCTTCGTTTAAGTTATTTTCATTATGCGTACGATAAGTCATCAAGAGCTCATCTTGTAATTCCTTATCATCTGTAAAATAGCTCATCTGCGTAACGAGCGGTTGACCCACGCGCTCTAAAAGAACCTCATCAGGAAGCGCCTGCCCTAATACTTGTTCAGTTGCAAACCGCATAGAAGCTAAAATTGCCTGGTAACTATCAAGTAACGTACCATCCAAATCAAATAAAGCAATGGGATGTGTATTTGCCATTGCGTCCCCTCTCACCTCTATTGTTAGCACTAACGTTATCGTTGTCGTTGTCGTTAGCATCTTTCCAATGCGTTTTTCTTATTATAGCCAAAGTGGAACTATGATCAGAGCGTTGTCGAGAGGACGTATCTTGTCCGCAACCTAAAGTCTGACCAAAAATTGACACCTATAGAACAAAATACATCTGAATCTAGGAACCAGATCAACTTTTTTCTTTAAGCCTTGCACCTAATCTCATACTAGTCTTCGTACTTGGCTGGAAGATGAAACTGGTTGTGAATCATTTTTTTGATTATTGAGAGCTTTTTTGACAAACTTGGACTTTCAGCGAGGATCACTTGTTTGGTGAACCCCATCGCTCGCATAAAAAGAAGCCAGAATCCTCACACAAAGTACCAATTTTGTCACGATTTCTCTGATAATTCTTCTCCGCCCGTTGAAGCCCTCATGGGCACTCTCACAGAAAGTCTCATCTCGTCACGAAAGGCGTTAAAAACGAAAAAGATGCGTTTGCACGCCACATTGTCCCGTACCGACAGGCTTTCACCTGGTTCAAACCTCGTTCGGGAATCTTTTGAGAAAGAGGTCTTTAAAGCATTGCTCTGTTATTGCCCCCCTAACAACAAGCCCAGGGCATAGTAAAAACAGCTACGCAACCATATAAAAAGAAACTCTCTAGTTTCGTAACACCCATTCTTACGAAGAGATGATCAGGGACTAGAGAGCTTCTTAGTTTCTTAATACATAAGCCTCATATTCAAATCTTATGTTTATTGGCCTAATGGTCGATGGCTAATAAGCCTATAGGTAATACCTGATAATGTTATAAGCCCAGCGCTTTCTTTAATGATGAAACACGACGACGTGATACGGGGATTCTGTCTTCAACACCATCCAAGGTCAATAACAGAGTACCACCTGATTGAGGCTCAACTTCTTTAACCAATGAAAGGTTTACGAGGTAACCACGATGCACACGGAAGAATCCATGACCATCCAACGTCTTTTCCAACTGAGCTAGCGAGACTGTTGAGAAATAGCGATCAGAATCAGTCTGGAGATACGCGTAGTCATCACGCGCCATGACAAAACGAATCTCATCAATATTAATAAGAATCTTCTTGCCACCCTTTTCAACAGGGATGCGCTCCGCTTTTTGTGCCTGGGCATGCAACTTAACATGCTCACGAACACGAGCCAACGCTTGAGCCAAACGCTCTGTTTCTACAGGCTTTACCAAATAGTCAACAGCATTAACCTTAAAAGCATCAAGAGCAAATTCGCTATATGCGGTAACGAAAACCACAGCAGGTGGGAACTTTAAATGTTGCATAGCTTCTGCAAGCTGCAAACCAGTTGCTTCGGGCATATTGATGTCCAGGAACATAACGTCGCAAGGATACTCTTTGAGTTTTTCAATAGCTTCTCTTACGTTTGCCGCTTCTGCAACAACCTCGGTTTGGTTAAGTTCGCTCAATAAAAAGCGCAGCTCGGAGCGTGCAGGGGCTTCATCATCAACAATAATTGCCTTTAACAACACGTCCTCCTTTAGATATGAATGTTTCGATAGATATTTAGAGATTATAGACTACTTAGTCACAATTTGTAAAAGATTCACCTTAGATTCCTCAGCTACCTTAGTTGCTTCAGTTGCTAGTTGCTTCATCTGCTTTAGTTACCTCGGTCACCTCAGTTGCTCTACAAAGGTTCTACAAATTCGCACAATCTTTTAAAAAGAGGGTAACTTGCGTACCATGCCCTAAATCAGAAGCGATGTGCATGTACGAATCCGCACCGTAATACCCGCGGATACGATCATTGACATTCTTAACCGCAATGCCCAACCCCGTTTGTGATGACGGATGCATGATAGACGAGAGCGCCTCATCACTCATACCAATCCCGTCGTCATTGATATAGAGATAAACATCTGCCCCTTCCATCTCACCAGCAATTGAGATAGTTAGTTTTCCTTCAGCAGGCATAGCATGTTTAACAGAATTTTCGGCGATGGGCTGAATCATGAACGACGGAACTTGAAGAGCTTTGATCTCTTCGGTTACTGACACCGTTACTCCTAAACGCTCTTCTCCAAAACGTGCCTGTTCAAGACCTAAGTAGCGCACGGTTTGTTCAATTTCACGCGCAAGCGGAATGAGATCAGATGAATTCTCAAGCGTTTGACGATAAAACGTAGCAAACTCGCGCAACATAATACGCGCCTTATCAGGATCAGTACGCACTAATGATGCCATCGTATTAATAATGTTAAACAAAAAGTGCGGATTGATTTGGCTTTGCAGTGCCTTGAGTTCCATGGATGCTGCAAGCTTCTTTTGTTCCTCCAGCTCAAGAGCAGCAATTTGGGTTGAAATAAGCTGACCAAATCCTTCTGCAATAGAAACCTGATTGTCAGTCACGCGACTTGGTTCGGTGTAGTAAAACTTCAACGTACCAAAAATCTCTTTGCCCATCCAAAGCGGAACAATGATGGCAGCCTTAATAGTAGAAACTGTATCCGGCAATCCTACGCCTTCACGTGTTTTGATCACACGCGTCTCACCATCTTGAATAGTTTTCATAGTCGCAAGAGTTCTGATAGGGGCACCATTGGTGCCGAGCTGCTCACGTCCTTCTCCGTAATAGCCCAATACAACACTGCGATCAGTGATAGCAACTGCACTTGCCTCACTTGCCGGATAGAGAATCTCGCACACTTTTTGAGGATAATCTGATTCAGATCCTGCCTGAATAGCCTCAAGCGTTTGTGTGGCAACTTGCAAAACCGACATAGATTGGCGTGCGCGAATACGTTCAGGATCAAGCATAAGGGCGATCGTAGCCAACAAAAAGAGAGTGAAGAGAACACCAGAAATTCCAAGAATAATGATGTTGTTATCAGGGCTAAACATTGACCAGCCCAAAACACAACCTGAAATCAAAGCAAGGCACAAAAACAAGATTTCTAAAAAGACATCGCGTTTGTGATTCATAAGACTCTCCTCTCCTTTCAGGGATTATACGATGCGCAGCCCCCGAATTAAAAGAGAAAAGTCATGAATCCCACGTACAAGTCATGAATCCCTACATACTACTCAAAGTCCGCAAGATTAAGATGAATCTCCGTTGTCGTTCCCGGATCAATTGATGCTGATGCAGGCTCTTGTACCTGCTGCTCAATAGCGCTTGCCTCAACAATAACCTCATCGCCTTTTTGACGAGCCACCGCTGCTTGAATAAGCGCTTGAGTAAGGAAGGCATCACGCTCGGTTCGCTGCATGACCTCACCCCAAACATATTGAAATTCAAAGTATTTAGAGCAGTTTTCCTGCGCATACGCACTAGCTTCAACCGTTGCCTCTTTTGCTGCGGTCCGATATGCCTGCTTATCAGGACGTACCAAACTACGCAAAAACGCCGTTCGCTTAACACGCTTCAAAATACCAGGCTCTAAAAATGGTCCTGGATAAGGCTCAAGCGAGGAAGGATTAATTTGCAGCAGATCAATCTGCGAGCGCGAAAATTCAATCTTGTAGTACTCGTAGAGCCAACGATAAATATCGCGGCGGAAGCGATGACCCTCATGGCGTTCACGGGGAGGCAAGTGCAATAGAGACCATTGATTATCAAACCACACATCTGAGCCATACATACGCAGATCGAGCAAATAATCAAGATCCTCGCCGCGCATAATCCAAGGATCAAACGAGATGCGCTTATAAGCTTCCCTGTGCAGCGCCAAACACCCTCCGCATACGTGATTAGAACGCGAAAGACGCGGGCCTGCCATTGCACGAGAAATCCACGCATTAAAGGCGCTTCCCTGTTGCCAATAGTGGTTGTACCATTTGTTTTGACTCAACGAGTAATAATTTTGTTCGGAATTTAAGTAGTAACCCGACTTGGCCAAAATAGGAATGCCTTTTTTAGTAAGTTTGCCTAAGCCATACATGGCTTTAGCGAGAAACTCAACATCCTCAATAACCTCATCGTCATCTATAAATACAACCGCATCAAAGCCTAAAATGTTGGCAACCACAAGCCCTAGATTGCGTACAGCTGAATAACCACCCAAGCCGATTGCATGCGAAAGATCTTCAAAGCCAAACTGCTCAAGACGCTGCGTAATAATAGAAGCCGATGCTTCGCCAATCACAAGCGTGTGCATAGTGGGAAAACGGTTGCAGATGTCTTGCACCTTTACAACCGCTTGCGCGGCCACGGCAGGATCTTCTGCTGCGGCAATCACAATAACTTGCCCTAGCCCACGCACCTTAGTAAGCGACTCAAGGCAGCGATACAAATCTCCCGTCATATCAAGCGGCGTGGGATGATCAAACACAGTAGCTGCAGGATCTTGTCTTCTACCAGCTGCCACATGAAACGTAGGAATGACAACAGCGGGATTCATAAGCGGGCTCTCTTTCTGTCATGATCGAGCACTTCTCAAGCAGTGTTTAAGCGACGCTCGTTTCTTACCGCACGTCGCGTGTTTTCTATTGTAACGCAAGACTTTGATGCAGAATTTCTTAGCCTTGCCTGCGCCGCGGGTGTCCTCGACGCGTACGAATGCGCTCTGCTACCTCGCGGCGCGCTTTAACTTCAGCACTTTCTTCCTTTAAACGCAAGTAGGATTCAAGGCGATGGGGTTCAAGATTACCCGCATTCACCGCCGCGCGTACCGCACACCCTGGTTCTTGATGGTGGGTACAATCACGAAATTTACACGTTTGCGCTATAGCCTCAATGTCTGAAAAAGCAAGTTCGATACCCCCATCGGCATCCCAAAGACCAAGTCCACGCACGCCAGGCATATCAATAACCGCACCCCCTTGGGGAAGCTCAATAATCTCACGCGTTGTTGTGGTATGGCGCCCCTTGCCATCACGTTCACGGACTGGTGTGGTCTCTTGCACGTCTGACCCCACAAGCATGTTCACCAGACTTGATTTGCCCACTCCTGATCGCCCTATGAGAATAGCCGTCTTGCCTCCATCGGCCGCCAAAAGGTTAGCCACTGCGTCCACCGAAGCCGGATCATCACCTGAGAGTACCATTACGCGGTCATTGCCAATAAAGCCCTTGATCTGGTCTTGAATAGTTGCAACTTCTTCAGGATCTTCAATAAGATCAGCCTTGGTGAGCACGACCACTACCTCATCGACCGATTCATGAGCAAGCACGAGTTCACGCTCAAGGCGCCGTAAGTTAATTTCTTCAATAGGCTGAGCTACAAGCACAAGATCAAAGTTGGCGGCAAGAGTTTGAGGAAGCGCGCGTTCGGTGGGATCTTTACGCACAAACGATGTTGTCCGAGGCAAAATACGCTCGATGATTCCTTTATCATGCCCTTCGGGGATAATAACTGCTACCTTATCTCCAATCACAGCACGGTTCGTCTTTTTCTTCACGAGCGCCATTGCGTGCTCACAGCGCAACTCACGCCCATCATCGTCAAGACGTACCAGTGGATAGCCCCGATCAAGCTTGACAACGCAACCCGTGCAATGCTCATCTGATGCGATACTTTTGTTCTGAGCTTTTCCCATACGCCCCTACTTGGCCTCGTTGCGCTTGCGTTGATAGAGCGCAAACAGTACCAAACTTGCAATAAAGAAGAGAACACCGGCAAACGCGAGCGCCGTGTTAATAGGCTCTGGTTCAACCGATCCTTTATCAATTACGGAAACCTCATCGGCATGAATATCAGAAAGTCCTTGATGCTCAGGACAATCAAGATGGTAGACCCCACGCACCTGAACCGTACTTCCCTTCACGCCATAACGTCCGAACTGATCAATACTTGCAGCCTGATCATGCGTCATAAAGACCGAAATCACCGTATTGCCCGTATTCTCGAGCTCCTGCAATGTCACCCAACAGTGATTGGGATCGGCCTCGGCATTGATAGCCTCGCCAACTGCTTCACCAATTACTTGAACGACTTGATCATCATGGAAAGAATCAGCCGCTGAAAGCTCAGCGATACTCGTGTCATACAAAAACGATGAGTCTGCCAGCTGGTTCACGTTGACACGATTAGAAGCGCCCGGCACAACCACTTTCTGTTCCGTAGAATCCGATGACCCATCGACCACCTCAGTCTGTGCAGCGTTCTGGTTGTCAACCGGTTGATCCCCTTGCGCAACATGCCACAAGCACACACAAACGGCAAGAATGGCAAAAAGGCATACCACAATGAGCAGCAAGTTAATCTTGGACGCACGTGATCGCGTCTTTTTTTGCTTGTTCTTGGGATCAGTATGTTTTGTCTGTCTTGCTATCACGAAATTTTAGCTACCTTGTTTCCATCCCTTTGCATACCCTATCGCATCCGCGAAGATATGAGTTGTTTCTTATCTTTAGGAATGATTGAAACCACAATTTTAACGATAAGAGCAATGAGCGTAATAAACTCAAGGCGTCCTGCCCACATCTCAAAAATGTAAAACAACTCAAGGCTTGCGGGCATACCGGGCGTAATAATACCTGAAGAAAGCCCTCCGTTAGAAGCCATGGCAATCGATTCAAAAATAGAGCTCGTCGCATCATAGCCGTGTGCGATACCAACCAGAGATCCTGCTACATACGTTGCAGCAAAGAGTGCTGATACCGTAAGTGCAGTTTTAACCACGTCAGCCGTTAGAACGTGCTTACCTAAATGCTGGAACGACACCGATACCAATGCTGAATCAGGAGCTAGAGCTTGTTTAATGGTTGCAACAACTGATTTAGCAATAAGACCTAAGCGCAATAGCTTCATACCACCTGCCGTAGATCCAGATGATCCACCAACAGCCATAAGCAACGCAAGCGTCAATAACGCTCCTGAAGAGATGACAGTAACCAATTGATTTGACGTAATGTTTTGAAATCCTGTTGTCGATGAAGCTGATACCATCATAAAAACGCCACGACGTAACATCTCAAAGAGATCAGTAAATTGACCCATCGATGAAAGAGCTGCCATAAACACAATACCCATACCAATAAGCCAAATTAAATACGTACGCGTTTCAATGTCTTTAAAAAAGATATGCGTATGACCGCGCCAAACTTCAACAAAGAGCGCAAATGAGATCGTTCCTAAAATCATAAGAAGCATACATACCAGCTCAAACGGATAAGAGTGGTAATACATAATAGAAAGCGAAGTGGGTGTAAAGCCAGCAGTCATAAATCCAGAAACCGCTACCCACAAAGCATTCAAAAACGACCTAATGGGATCCATGCCGCCCACCAGGCAGAAAATCATCAAAATAATGGTCGCAATACCAATGACCACAATAGAGATCCACGAAATAGTGCGCGTTGTGCTTACCACGTTAGGAACCACATGATCAGAACGCCCCTCAGAAGAGTAGAGCCCCATCGACGACTTGCCCAAAAAGCCCAAAGACAGCGCAACAACGATCAGCCCTAAACCGCCCAAAAAGTGCATGGTAAAGCGCCACATGTTATCAGCGTACGCGAGGTGATCAAGATCCACGACAAGAGAAGCTCCCGTTGTCGTTAGTCCCGACACACCCTCAAACAGCGCATCTAAGTATGAGTAATAATGACCTGAAAAAAAGAGTGGGATGGAAGCCATAATAGCCAATACCAGCCACGCAAAACCGGTAACCACAAGTGCCTGCTGATGAGTAAGACGACCCGGATCAATACGCACCATACGCAAAAGCGTCCCCACGCACAAGGTGATACCAATGCCTAAAAGATACCTAAAAAACGCTTCCCATTCTCCAAAAATCACTGCCGTAACAAGAGGAAGCGCCATTGCTACCGAGAAAAAAGATACGAGTACGCCCAAATAATGAGCCACCGTTGCAAGGTCATCTATGGTGAAACGCTGCCACATAGAGCACCTTACACTGCCGATCCGCTAAAGAGAAACCGCACCATAACGGTAAGTACATAGAGGCAGGCGATGAGCCCTAAGGCACCCATTAAAACAACCCCAATCCCTGTAAGAGAATTGAGAAGTTTTTCCTTTATGTCAGTCTGCTTTTTCATGCGCTTTATTGTAGTACACTCGCGCAAAAACACATCGTTTGGTTTGGGTTTTGTTATACCTGCATGGCTAAACGCCCCTGGCAGCTGCGAGCGGTCAATTGCGCACATTAGTTAGCATATAGTTTTTATCGGTTATAAAAGAAAACTTGTACTCTCATACTAATTTCTTCTTTTATAAAAGAAGAAATAGGTAACATGCCGTCCTCTCACACCACCGCATAAGCAATTTCCGCATACGGCGGCTTCTAGCTAAATCAATGGCCTCATAAATACTGGCTCGACACACAGCAACAGTGCCGGCCCCTCATACGAGAGACCGGCACGGTGTCATACCTAGGTATGTAAGAAATCCAAACTCGGCTACAACTTAACGACCAGAGTGATCAAATGACTTCTTAGGAGCAATGTTAGTGTCAGCAGAACCAATAACGGTTGCGTTATCAAGGTTTGCAATCTCAGCCTTCATGTCCTTCAAGAACTTATCAGCCATGGTCATCGACAAGTCAGCACGGGTAACAATACGCTGGCAGGTAACATCTTGCATGTTTGCAGGCAATGGATAAGCAGGAATCTGCCAACCATGCATACGAAGACGATCGTCCAAATCATAGAGCGTCCACTTCTTGCCGGCCTTAGGATCAAGACTCCAGCACAAAATAGGAATCTCGGTTGCCTCTTCGTACATGATAAAGATGCCCATTTCCTTGATGCCTTCTACCAAATGGCGAGCAACATCAAGCGTGCGCTTCTGAATCTCTTTGAAGCCTTCAAAGCCATTACGCATAAATACGTAGTACTGACCAATGATCTGAGAAGCAGAACGACTAAAGTTAATAGCCATAGTTGCTTCTTCGCCACCCAGATAGCTTACCCAGAAGATCAAATCCTCAGGCAATGCTTCCTTAGAACGCCATTCAACCCAACCAATGCCAGGATAAACAAGGCCGTACTTATGGCCAGATGCTGAAATGGACCATACATTAGGAAGACGGAAGTCCCACTCGAGTTCTGGCTCAAGGAATGGAGCAACGAATCCGCCTGATGCACCATCAACATGAATACGTACAGGAACCGCTGCGGTCTTGTTGTATTCAGTTAATGCAGCATCGATACCCTTGATGTCATCGTAGCAACCGGTATAAGTAATACCGAGCAAGCAAACAACGCAAATAGTGTGATCGTCAACAAATGGCATACAGGACTCAGGAGTCATATAAAGATGGTCAGCATCCATAGGAACAAGACGCATCTCAATATCCCAATAACGGCAGAACTTCTCCCAGCAGACCTGATAGCCTGAGGTAATAACCAAGTTAGGACGGTGTTCGCTGTAGATATCAATACCCGCCTTCTTAGCCAAAGCCTTCCAACGGAACAATGCTGCGAGACCACCCAACATACATGCTTCAGAAGATCCAACGGTTGAGGTGCCCATTGGCTCCTCGTTCTGATCAGCATGCCACAAATCCTGAATAATCTTTACACAACGATTCTCAAGATCCGCTGTCATAGGATATTCATCTTTATCGATAGCGTTCTTTTCAAGCGTGTCCTTCATAAGCTCTGCAGCTTCAGGCTCCATATAAGTCTGAACAAACGTGCAAAGATTTTGATGAGCATTACCCTCAGTGCCAATGTACTCACGAATGATCTCGCTCGCAATACGCGGCTCAATTGGCTCCTGATTCAGCTTGGTCTCCGGCATTTCAACATCTGAAGCATAGCTACCAAAAATAGGGCTTAGGTATGATGTTTGAGCATCCATTTCTCCAAGTTCTTCGGTCGTAACAAGCTTTTCATCTTTAACAGTCATCGTAATCGTCCCCTTCTTTTACATCCCTTTTATATTTGTTTGAATCTTTATTAGTCACACATTGGGCTATTTCCCATGGGCTATTCCCCATTCTTTTGATGATTTTCTGTGTTACGACTCCCCACCTTTCTTTTGCGTATCCCCACTATCACCATGAGTAGAAGCTGTTGCGACTGCCTCCTTAGGCGCAGTTGATGCAGCTACCTGAGAAGATGCTTGATGCGCCGCAGACGATACTGCTGATGTGACAGCTGTTCCTTGTACAGGCTGCACGCTGGTACCATCCCAGTGTTTACGCAATCCATAAATCACAAACGGAATTGCTACTGAAATTACCCAGCAAATAAGCAGAGTAATGACATAGACCGTGCCCGCTTGTGCTGTCAGCTGACTTGGCGGGAAGAACGATACAACAAGAGCAAATACGGTGAGCAATAAGCCACATCCAGCCACAATGCACTTGCCAACGGTGCCACCAAAGATTTGGAATACACGCGGCTTGTCCTGGTCCTTGAGCACTAACTTAAAGTAAGCCAAGAAGAACAGAACGTAACCGACAAGATAAATTACTACCGTAAGGCCAACTGCGGTCAAATAAGAAATGGAAGATCCGGAACCACCTGAAAGGGCCATAGATCCGCATAATACCGCGTCCCAAATGGTAACAATAACACCCTGCACAACAACGGTTTTTACCGATACACCATGCTTGTTGGTTTTTGCAAAACTCTTAGGGATAATGCCCTCTTTAGCAGTCTCGAGCAAAGCACGAGAAGGACCAACGATCCACGATGAAATCTCAGCTAAAACACCTGCAGCTAACAGAAATGCAATAACGTATACGAGCCATCCACAATGGAAATGCGCATCAAAGATATTAGAGAACGCAACAATAACACCTGTCGATAAGTTTGCATCAAGCTGAGCCTGACTCATCGTCATAGCAACAGCAAGGCCACCCAAGGTATCAAGTACGATCGTCAAGACGCACAAGACAATCATAACCATAGGATAGATTTTGCCAGGGTTCTTCAACTCGTTAACATGCGAAGCGCTTGCCTCAACTCCTGCAAAAGCAAGAATAAATGAAGCAAAAATTACGAGCGTGCTCACCTGAGTAAAGTCAGGAACGAATCCAGATACCGATGCATCAAAATCTAATTGCGAAATACCGCCTGTTGCAAGATAAGCAATAAGACCAATCAGAAGCACTACTGCTGGAATCAAAACACCACCGAAAAAGCCAACTTTAGCAATACGTGCAGTAAGTTTTGTACCGCCAAGCTGCGTTAAGGTAAGACCCCAAACAATAATCGCAACACCAATAAACATAACGAGCGGATTATCGTAGAGAGCATCCCAACCTACGATAAAAGAAATAGCAGCTAAAACGAAGAAAGCCATCGTTACGAATCCTACCGTGATTTGAAACCATTGATAGAACAGTGCCGCGAAGCCCCATCGTTTTCCTAAGGTCTTTCCGACCCATCCAAAAATGCCGCCATCTTCCCATCCTTTAACCGTTGCCATTTCTGCAGCAACTAATGCAACGGGAAGAAACCAAAAAATACCGCCTAATATGAGAAAGAAAATAAGATGGAGACCAGAAGATGCAAAGTTTGGATATGCATATACGGTCATAACCATAGATGCTGTCATGGCAAAGAAGCCAAAGAAGCCCAGTGTCTTAACTGCTGATTTTCCTGATGCGGTCGATGTTTGTTTTTCCGCACTCATCTTTCTCACCCCTTTCCTTTTGAATACGTACTATCTAGGTTCAAAAGCACACGCCCTATCCATCTCAGGCGTTTTAATGACTTTCCGTTTCTTCAAAGAAAGTCATCTGCGTATTGAATCTCGCCACGTATTAATCATAGAAAGCGATGAAGTTTTACCGGACGAGGGGAGCCTAAAGAAAACTCGCCGCCATCACCTCGTTGCCATAAAGTCATTTAACAATCGAAAAAATTAGCATTTTGCACGACGAGCAAAGGAGATAATACTCATCTGGGAAAAGACAGCATGAACAGGCCAAATGGGAAGCAGCTATAAAAAGGGGAGCGCTAAACCTTTGTTTACACAAGACGGTAATTTTTTGTTAGCAACGACGCAACGAATGTCTTTTGCAGTGGTTATAACCCTCATCTTTGTAGTATTAGGTACTGAAATGAGTTTTTAAAATAAGCATATTTATGAAGCTGCCTAGAAGAGAGCAGCTGCATATAATCACGAAAGAGTGAGAACCATGACTCACAAAACAACATCGCCACTATCGGCTCAACCTTCCTCATCGTCTTCACAGACATCAACCCAGACAAATAGTGCTGGTTTCAAACGAAACCTTACTGTCTTTGATATGGTGATTTACGGCCTTATCTTTATGGTTCCTATTGCAACGTTTAGCCTTTTTGGTGGTGTTTCAAACGCTTCTGGAGGCATGCCTGCCCTTGCTTATCTTGTTGCATTTGTGGCTATGATTTTTACCGTATTGTCTTTTGGAATGATGATCAACACATTCCCCTCATCGGGATCAATCTACACTTACACCACTAAATCTATTGGCAAAGGAATTGGCTTCATCGCTGGATGGCTTATGCTTCTTCAATACCTTTGCTCACCCGATATGGTTTTTACGATGGCGGCCGAAGCACTCAATAACTACGTTCCCCAAATTCCAGTATGGGGATGGTGCGTTATCTTTTTGGCTGTCGTATTTTTTATTGCGTCGCGTGGCATGAAAACTACCATGCTGGTTAACCGCATCGCCTTAATTTTTGAATTTATCGTATTGGGTATGTTTGTCGTTTTTGGGGTTATCTATATTGTTACTCATCCAGCAACATCGGGATTTTCACTTACCGCTCTTTTTAATCCAGCAACGTTTAATGCGCAAGGAATGCTTGGAGCGGCATCGCTCGCGGTTTTTTCCTTTGTAGGATTTGGTTGCGTTGCTACTCTTACCGATGAAGCAAAAGACGAGCACCATGGCCCCTCACGCGCAATGCTTATTATGGTCGTAATATTAGTAATCATCTTTGCCTTAACCTGCTACATTGCAACCTGTATTGATCCATCAGGTGCAATTTGTCGTGGCAACGAAGACAACGGATTTTATCTTATAGCCGAACTGGTAGGAGGAACCTGGTTTGGCGTGGTATGTGCTGTTGCGGTAGCACTAGCACAAGGACTTTTTACAGGCCTCGTTGGCGTTGTTTCTGTTTCGCGCATTCTCTACGTTATGGGCAAAAGTGGATCACTTCCTTCTGCTCTTTCGAAAATCAACGAGAAGCGTCAGGTGCCCATTGTTGCAACCACGTTTGTTGCGCTCCTCTCGTTGGTGCTTCTACCCTTTTTCCTTACCATTGGCATGGAAGGTCTTGCAAAGGTAGTTAACTTTGGCGCTCTTTCAACCTACATTCTGCTTAATCTTTGCGTTATTGTTTGGTTTTGGATTCGCAAAAAAGATCACAGCAATCCGCTGCGTATGCTCATATTTCCAATCCTAGGTGCACTTATTACTTTGGCGGTATTTCTCTCACTTGACACTACTGCAAAGATTATTGGTTGTGCTTGGATTATCGTGGGTATCATTTACTACCTCATTATGACCAAAGGGTTGCATCGAACCATCACGCTCGAATAACGCCGGAATGGCACCGTAGATCAAAAGGCACCCCGCGTCTTTTCTGAACTGCGTCCCATTTCTCTTGTCCAAGTTTTGGGAGGCAGTTCATTCTTTGTGCGGAGTGCCTTTCTTTTTACTGAATCAATCCAACTGAATTAATTCCACTAAATCAATTCAGTCCAATTCAGTTTATTTAGTCACCGAGCGATCCTAAAATCTCATCAGCCTCATCGAGCAAAGCTTGTGCCTCATCAGCCGATAGCTCATCAGCAGGTTTAGGCTGAACTTCCCCTTCATTGTAAATCTTGGTCTCGTAGTTACCCTCATCATCCAAATCAACGACAACTTGAGCACCGCTTAACACACGACCTGCAATAATCTCATTTGCAATACGATCTACTACCTGACGCTGAATCAAACGCTTTAACGGACGAGCGCCAAAGACGGGATCATATCCATCAATTGCCAAGCGCTCCATAGCAGCAGGACTTACGGAAAGATTAATGTGCCTATCCTTCAAACGATCGGACACATCCTTGAGCTGCAGATCAACAATAGGCTCGATATCAGCAATCGAAAGCTCATCAAAGGTAATGATGTCGTCAATACGATTCAAGAACTCAGGGCGGAACGTTGAGCGCAAAGAGTCATTGATCGAATTGGTAAAATCAGCCAACTTGTGCGCTACCTCTTCTGGAGTCATGTTGGCCATTTGCTCCACCATCTCACCCATCGTCTCATTCTTAAATGCAGCACGTTCGCGAATAAACTGACTGCCTACGTTTGACGTCATGATAATAATGGTGTTCTTAAACGACACCACACGACCTTGTCCATCAGTCAAGCGACCATCATCAAGCACCTGGAGCAAGATATTGAAGACATCGGGATGAGCCTTCTCAATCTCATCAAGCAAGATAACGCTATAGGGCTTACGACGTACCGCTTCAGTAAGCTGACCACCCTCGTCGTATCCGACGTATCCTGGAGGAGCACCAATCAGGCGTTGTACACTGAACTTTTCCATGTACTCAGACATATCAATGCGAACCATGGCGCGCTCAGAATCAAACAGATACTCTGCCAATGCTTTTGCGAGCTCAGTTTTACCAACACCCGTCGGACCGAGGAACATGAAAGAGCCGATGGGTTTCTCAGGGTCAGCAAGACCTGCGCGGCTTCTTCGGATTGCCCCTGCTACTGCTTCAACAGCACCATCTTGACCGATAACACGCTCATGAAGCTTAGCCTCTAAGTCAATGAGCTTTTCCATCTCACCTTGCATCATCTTGGTAACGGGAATGCCCGTCCACGTTGAAACAACTTCGGCAATCTCATCGTCAGTGACTTCTTCTTTCAAGATTGCACCGTCTGCCTGACGTGCCTCTAAAAGCTCTTCAGCTTCTTTCAGCTGCTGCTGCAACTCAGGAATACGACCATAACGCAACTCTGATGCACGTGACAAATCACCCTCACGCGTTGCACGCTCTTCCTCAAGCTGTGCTTGATCGATCTCTGTTTTGATATTTTGAACAGAAACGATGACATCTTTCTCGTTTTTCCATTCAGCCTTGCGCGCATCAAGCGCTTCTTTAGCAGCCGCAATATCTTTGCGTAATTGCTCCAAACGCTCCTGGGAAGGAATGTCGGATTCCTTCATGAGCGCTTGCTCCTCAATTTGCATTTGCGTCAATTTGCGCTCAGCGATGTCAACCTCTTCGGGCATTGAATCAATCTCGATACGCAAACGACTTGCTGCCTCATCCATCAAATCAATGGCTTTATCTGGCAAGAATCGATCGGTAATATAGCGATTGGACAACTCAGCTGCTGCAACAATAGCAGGGTCGGTGATTCGCACGCCATGATGGATTTCATACTTTTCCTTTAAGCCACGCAGAATAGCGATGGTATCTTCAACGGTTGGCTCGCTAACCAATACTGGCTGAAAACGACGCTCAAGAGCAGCATCTTTTTCAATATATTTGCGATACTCGTCTAAAGTAGTAGCGCCAATAGCATGCAACTCACCGCGAGCAAGTGCAGGCTTTAACATATTGCCTGCATCCATAGAAGAGTCACCTGATGAACCTGCTCCTACAATCGTGTGCAGCTCATCGATAAACAGAATAATCTGTCCATCAGAATCTTTTACCTCACGCAAAACCGCTTTAAGACGATCCTCAAACTCACCACGATATTTTGCACCTGCAAGCATAGCGGGCAAGTCAAGTGCAATAACCTCACGGTCAAGCAACGCTGAAGGAACATCACCTGCGACAATACGCTGGGCTAACCCCTCAACAATAGCGGTTTTACCGGTACCCGGCTCACCAATAAGAACTGGGTTGTTTTTTGTTCTACGAGAAAGTACCTGAATGGTACGTCTAATTTCTTCGGAGCGGCCAATGACTGGATCAAGCTTACCCTCGCGAGCGGCTTGGGTAAGATTCTGCCCGTATTGTTCTAATGCCTCAAACTCCGTTTTTGATGTTGCGTCAGTCACGCGCGTATCCCCCCTTAATTCCTCATAAGCTTCCTCGATGTTTTTACGATTAATGCCCGCATCATTTAAAATACGACCAGCATCAGTTTTGTCTTCTGATAGAGCAATCAGTAAATGCTCGCTTGTTGCAAATGAGTCGCCTAAGGACTCAGCAATCTTAACGGCATTATCGAGCACTTTCAGAAGGTCATTGCTGGGAATGGGCATATCAATACCCATCATTGATCCCATAGGGTTGGTTACCTTGGGCAAATTCTTCATGCGTTCCTCAACACGATGGTGCAGCATCTGCGGATCTGCGCCAATACGTGTGATGATTGCTTTCATATTGTTCTCACCTGATGTCAACAAAGCATCAAGCAAATCAAGCGGCTCCACCGATCCTGCATCGCGTTCCGAGGCAATACTCATTGCATTTTGCAACGCTTCCTGAGCGGTGATAGCCAATTTATCTAATCTCATGCGCTACCTCTCTTAGCTATAAATCTCTTAAGAAAGTTTTGGTCGGTGCCTGAGCTGAATTTCGGTACAGGTAGAAATCATTGTCTTCACACTTGCCTCACGGCTTTCTAGTTCCTGTACTCTATCAGCGAGGCGTCTTACACGATTATGAAGAGAGGTAACCTCTCGCTCAGAATCTTCTAGCCTACTTTCTAAGTCCAAAATTCGTATTACTCCAGCAAGGTTGATACCTTCACTGGTCAGTTCATTAATTAGCTGCAGTCTGTCAATGTCTGCTTGCGAATACATGCGTGTGTTGCCACGAGTTCGCTGCGGTGACACCAAGCCCTTCTGCTCATAAATACGCAAGGTCTGGGGGTGAACGCCAGCAAGCTCTGCAGCCACACTAATCATATAGAGTGGGCGATTGCGATCGTTCATTACCAATTCCTTACTACTTCAGGCATAGTCGCTTGGAATGCTTCCAATGCCTCTTTTTGCTCTTCAGTAAGTTCAGTGGGCACTTCTACATTAATAACTAAATATAAGTTGCCGTTACCTGTTGCATCCTTACCGCGTCTTGGAGCACCTTTCCCTTTGAGGGTAAGTTTCTTGCCATTTTGAGTTCCTGCTGGAATCTTGACACGAACTTTCTTGCCGTCAGGAGTAGGTACAACAAGACTTGTTCCTAATGCTGCTTCTGCCATAGTAATGGGGACATCCATATAGACATCTGCTTTTTCACGACGATAGAGCGGATGTTCTTCAATGTGGATCTTTACCAGCAGATCTCCTGGCTTCCCGCCATTTACACCAGCACCCCCTTTGCCCTTCAAGCGGATGCGCGAACCTTCTGTTGCGCCTGCTGGAACTTTAATAGGATAGGTGTTGGTCTCATTAGAGCCACTCAAGCGCACCTTAATTGATTTCTCGCAGCCCTTAAATGCTTCATCAAACGTCACATTAAGCGTTACGGTCTTATCATCGCCTTGCGTCGCGCGAGGTTGTTGTTGAGCTCCTCCCCAACTTCCACCGAAAGCGCCTTCTCCATGGCGAATTGAATCCAAAATGTCAGACCAACTAAAACCACCAAAGTCTGCACCGCCAAAATCAGCACCATTAACGTTGGTGTAATATGCTTGGCCGCCGAATGGATTTCCACCGGATGCTCCCCAGCCTTGCGGGATCTCATGCGCATTTGCTGTGCCATATTGGTCGTAGAGCTTGCGCTTCTCCTCATCGCTCAAAACCTCATAGGCTTCATTAATTTCTTTAAATTTGGCTTCATCACCACCAGCGTCGGGATGATGGGTGCGTGCCAATTTGCGGAATGCCTTCTTGATTTGATCAGCGGTTGCGTCCCGTGGAACGCCTAGCGTTTTATAGTAATCAGGTGTGGATGCCATTCGTTCCACCTCTCTTTCCTGTGTGTTTTTCAGTAGGTTTGTCTTTTTTGTTTTACTTATGTCGTGTGATGAATTACGTGATAGAGGTGCGTATCTGTTTCATTACTTCAGGTACCTCATCACATGACATACTTTTTGTTTGGTATTTTTTTTGTTTGGTACTTTCACACGATAGGCGGGCAAAAACCTCATCGCCCGCCTATCTTGATTGTGAAGTACCTTGTCTTTGTTGCAGCAGCGCTCCAGTCCGAGAAGACTTACTCCTCCTCAGGAGTTTCGCGCTTAGGTCCACCAACCGTAATAGTTACCATCGCAGGACGGATAACTTTGTTGCCCATGCGATATCCCTTTTGATATACCGCGGCAACTGTCTCATCGGGAACACTGGGATCATCAACCGTACCAACTGCTTGAGCTTCTAATGCGTTATAAGCTTCTCCTGCAGGATCAATAATGACTACACCCTCTTTTGTCAGCGCTTGAGCAAGTTTGGTATGGACGGCCTCGACTCCGCCGAGCAAACCTGTTTCGCCATTATTGGTGGCATAATCAATCGTGCGCTCAAAGTCATCCATAACAGGAATGAGTTGCTCGACAAGCTTTTCTGCTGCGCGTTGTTTTTCTTCTTCGCGCTGTTCGTTCATACGGCGGCGATAGGTATCCCACTCCGCATGAAGACGCATGTACTTGTCCTGCCACTCGGCTGCCCGTT
Organism: uncultured Eggerthella sp.; assembly: GCA_900542265.1. Classification (GTDB taxonomy): domain Bacteria; phylum Actinomycetota; class Coriobacteriia; order Coriobacteriales; family Eggerthellaceae; genus Anaerotardibacter. Next base: position 42,478 of record UQML01000012.1, read on the forward strand.
GGGCAGCCGATTCGGCATCATTTTGCTCTGCTGTCTCTGGATCCGTGATGTCTTCACCATCTTCTCCATTGACCGCATCGTCTAATTCGAGTTCCTCATCATCTAAGACTTCAGCATCAACAACGTCTTCAGGATTGGTCTGATCGTCCCGGGTATTTTGGGGAGCAGTCATGATTATTTCTCCTGTTTCTCGTCGTCGACTTCTTCGTAGTCGGCTTCAATGGTGTCATCTGCTGGTGTTGATTCAGCAGTAGTTGCTGCGTCACCTGCCTGAGCACCCTCAGTTGAGTAGACAATCTCAGCTAACTTATAGCCTGCTTGCTGCAATGCTTCCGTTGCGCTCTTAATTGCCTCAATATCAGTTCCCTCGAGCGCGGTGCGAGCCTGAGCAATGGCATCCTCAGTCTGCTGCTTTACCTCAGGGGTAACCTTATCAGCAACTTCACCTAACGTGGTCTCAGTAGCATTGATCAAAGAGTCGCAGTTATTGCGAGCCTCAACCTCTTGCTTGCGCAAGCTGTCCTCTTCAGCATGAGCCTCAGCATCACGAACCATGCGATCTACTTCATCATCAGTCAATGCGGTAGAACCAGAAATGGTGATCTGCTGCTGTTTACCCGTTCCCAAATCCTTTGCAGAAACATTAACAATACCGTTAGCGTCAATATCAAAGGTGACTTCAATTTGTGGCATGCCACGACGTGCTGCAGGAATGCCAGTCAACTGGAACTTACCTAAGGTCTTGTTGCCAGCGGCCATCTCGCGCTCACCTTGAAGAACATGAATCTCAACAGAAGTCTGGTTATCAGCTGCTGTAGAGTAGATCTCTGTCTTGCGGGTAGGAATGGTAGTGTTGCGCTCGATCATCTTGGTCATAACGCCACCCATGGTCTCAACACCCAAAGACAAAGGAGTTACGTCGAGCAACAAGATGCCCTCAACGTCGCCTGCTAATACGCCACCCTGAACAGCTGCACCCATTGCAACCACCTCGTCAGGATTTACTGACATGTTTGGCTTTTTGCCCGTGATCTTCTCTACCAACTCTTGTACTGCTGGCATACGGGTTGAACCACCAACAAGGATAACCTGATCGATATCACCATTTGAAAGACCAGCATCTTTCAAAGCCTGCTCAACAGGCAACTTACAACGATCAAGCAAGTCCTTGGTAATGCGCTCAAACTCTGCACGAGTCAAGGTGTAGTCCAAATGAAGAGGACCAGCTGCACCGGCAGAAATGAAGGGGAGATTGATGTTGGTCTGAGTGGTGGAAGAAAGCTCCATCTTTGCTTTCTCAGCAGCTTCCTTCAAACGCTGCATTGCCATCTTGTCCTGACGCAGATCAATACCATTGTCAGCCTTGAACTTATCAGCAATCCAATCGATAATACGCTGATCCCAGTCATCGCCACCTAAATGGTTATCACCTGCGGTAGAGTTAACCTCAAAAACGCCGTCACCGAGCTCGAGAACAGAAACGTCAAATGTACCGCCACCTAAGTCAAAGACCAAAACTTTCTCATCTTTATTAGTCTTATCAAGGCCATAAGCAAGAGCTGCCGCAGTTGGCTCGTTGATAATACGCAAAACATCCAAACCAGCAATCTTGCCTGCATCCTTAGTTGCCTGACGCTGAGCATCATTGAAGTATGCAGGAACCGTAATAACTGCTTGCGTGATTGGCTCACCAACACGCTTCTCAGCATCTGCCTTTAACTTCTGCAATACCATTGCAGAAATCTCTTCAGGCATGTAGTCGCGCTCATCAATAGCAACAACAGCACGACCACCATTACCATTCTTTACGTTGTAAGAAACGGTTTTTTGCTCTTCAGCGGTTTCGTTGTAAGAACGACCAATGAAGCGCTTTACTGATGCAACGGTGTTCTCAGGATTGGTAACAGCCTTATTCTTTGCGGCTTTACCTACGGTACGCTCATTGTCTTTTGCAAAACCAACAACAGAAGGAGTAGTGCGATCGCCCTCTGCGTTGACAAGAATTTCTGGCTCTGCACCTTCCATAACTGCTACTGCTGAGTTAGTAGTGCCCAAGTCAATTCCGATAATCTTTGGCATTTGTTTGCTTCCTTTCATTACAGCTTATTTATGGAATGAATTCCGCATGCAAGAATCTGGTTTCCTCCGACCAACACCCTTGCAGGCGGATTCATTTCCACAAATCTATAGCTTGTTACAACCTGTATTGATACGTAATACGTCTTTTTGTAGCAGACCTATTACGACATCGACCATACTATAATCTAAGTCTATCATTGTCAAGTTTCTTAAATTCAATTATGTAGGTATTGTGATGGCTTCATTTTGAAGATCAGGAAGAGACTCCCAAACTGCGCCTGTTTGTTATGAGTCTATTTGAAAATCTTATATATAAGAGCATCAACAAACCCTTCATAAGAAAAGAATTTAATAAAAGACCGACAACCTTACTCTGATAGAATCGTTAGATAATTTAATTTTTTCCTCCCATAACAAAAGTCAATAGTTGCACATTGCAAAAACGCTCGTTACAATGAATTTGTGCCATCGGTACATACACTAACCATTATCATGAGTATATTCGGGCTTTATACACGTGAATGATTAGTGCTCGTACTTTCTCAAGCGGTAGCACATTTCTTTTTTTAGCACCTCATACCATAAAAAAAGGCGGGTTACCCCGCCTTTTACTTTTGTATTGAGAGATGGTTACTACACTGTAATGTTAGTCTTCAATAACCTCAGGAATTGCACCCATAGGACATTCTTCAACGCAGTCACCACAAGCGATGCATGCATCTTCGTTAACAACTTCTACAACACCGTCAACTACTTCAAGAACACCTTGAGGGCAAGCGTCAACACAGATGCCGCATCCAATGCACTCATCTTCAACAATTACAGGATGTGCCATGGTAGGTACCTCTTTCTATCTTCTTATAAAAGGGATTGCACACGCGTTTTGGCTTAATTTTCCTGTGCGAAAACTTACCAAACTCTGACGTGATTGCAAGCAATTTTTATAATACGTGCCTTATAGGCCGCCCCGATGGTTGAATGATCTCAACAAACGCAGAATTAGATCAGCTAATTTATGCAAAATTACTAACAAATACGCGGCAATTGCTCTCCCACTAACATATCCATGATGCGCATTGAACCAAAGCTTGTACGAAGACTTACCCGTGGATCACGATCCTCAGGCTTTTGCCCCGCCTCGCCAATAATGGCAGCATCAACACCATACTTAGTCGATTGCATAGCCTCAAGTGCTGCTTGTGCCTCATCTGCAGGCACCACACAAACCATTTTACCCTCATTGGCTACCTGATAAACATCGTAGCCAAGCATCTCGCAAGCACCACGCACGACATCTTTAACCGGGACAGCCTCCTCTTCAATGACAAAGTCAACGCCCGATTGATCAGCCAACTCATGCAATGTTGAAGCGATACCGCCGCGCGTTGGATCTCTGAAGCAACGCGTATGAGGAGCTGCTGCAATTACCTCTTGAATAAGGTGATTAAGCGGTGCGGCATCAGTTGCAATATCAGCAGCAAAGGAAAGCTCCTCGCGGCAGCTCATAATAGTAATACCATGATCACCCAATGTGCCGCTTACTAATACTTTGTCGCCTGGCTTGCAATATGCACCGGATAGATCAACGCCAGGTGCAAGATAACCAATACCGGAAGTATTAATAAAGATACCGTCACCATGACCACGATTAACTACTTTGGTGTCTCCGGTCACAATGCGCACTCCCGCCTCTTTGGCAACCTCTGCCATCGTAGCGCAGATGCGGCGCAAGTCCTCCATGGGAAATCCTTCTTCAAGCACAAAACCACACGAGAGAAATTGGGGGCGAGCACCAGAAGTAGCAACATCATTGACCGTTCCACAAATTGCCAAACGACCAATATCGCCTCCTGGGAAGAAGTGAGGAGTAACCACAAAACTATCGGTTGAAAAAGCGATGCGTTCTCCCGGCGCTGGTGCAGGCAAGGTAGCCGCATCGTCACCTTTTAAAAGTTCATCTGTGCCATAAGCCTCAAAAAACACCTGATCGATGATTCGCTTCATCATGGTGCCTCCTGAGCCGTGACCCAGCAACACTGTTTCGTCCATGGATATCCCTTCTAAATGTATGCGCCTGTTGTCGTCATAACGAGCTTGCCCGTTTTTACGCCTTTAGTGCCTAAGATCATATTGGCAACATCTTGGACGATACCAGTTTCACCTTTGAGAATAATAACTTCCATGCAGTTATCCTCATCGATATGAACATGAACGCTCATAATAACAAGGTCGAGATACTGGTGCTGAATATGGTGGAGTTTTTCCTGTAGGTCATTGGCATGATGATTGTAGACAATAGTAAGCGTACCCATCACCAAGCGGCCTGGTGTCGCACATTCTGCTTCCACGAGGGCATCGCGCACGAGATCACGAATGACCTCCGAGCGATTTTTGGCAAGACCGCGACGAGCCACCAAATGATCAAACTCCACGAGAAGACTTTCCGGCATAGCCACCGAAAAGCGCATTAAATCTTGTGCCATAGTAGCTGCGCCTTAGACCAAATTAACCGTTACACCTGAAAGGTTTTGAGCATCTTTATCAAACGCATCCTGAGCATCAGTAAGTAACGCACGGGCATCGTCAAGCAACGTCTGAACCTCACGCAAGCAATGCGCAGTCTGCTCATAGGAATTATCATCTGCACTGTGATAGAGCTTGTGCGTCCAACGACGATTAAGGGCAATCTGGTCATCCATCTGCTCAAGCATCATTTTGAACTGCGTTGCATTTACGCCATTAGTACACATAGGGCGCCTCCTTATTATTAGATAAGCTTTTTTCTCAGGAACGCTTGTCACTACTCCTCTTCCTACGTTTTTATACGGAGGCGATGGGACAGCCGCACACATGAGAGACACACTTGTTGTTGATAGGTACAGTATGGACACCAAATTGTACTTATGCGAGCCAATTTGGCTAACGGTGTTAAAAAACTACAACTTTGTAGCACTGCCCTCCACTCCCCCCGCATCACATGCCACCAGCATGACAAGCAGGGGGTGCGCTACAATGAACGCATGGCTCATTCACCCATAACATATTCTGAAGACGCTCCGTTTACAGAGCAAGAAAGCGAAACCCACGCTGCACCCCGCGCTGCACCCCGCGCTGCACCCCGCGCTGCACAGACAAGCAATCCCTACGAACGCGCACGAACACAAGCGCTCACGCCCTATGCTGCTTTTATGGACAATCCCCAACCAGGCGCATTGGTGGTCGTAGGTTCTTCACCTGAAGTCTTGGCGAATCCCACACTGCGTACTGCCTTGATTGCGTCTGCTGAGCGCTTCAGCTATACACAAGGCGACCTTGCATGGATTTCACGTGAAACACAAGAGAAAGACGCACCTGCCCACCTTGAAGACAAAGCACTCCTTCATGTTATTGAAACCCTTGACCCCATCGCCGTCATTATTTGTGATGAAGACAGTGCTTATGCCTGTGCCCGTGCTTATCGCGCACACCTTGATTTGGATAGTGCTACCACGCTTTTGATCCGCCCCTGTGCATGCTTTACCAATCTTGTGTTTCTTTTAGATACACCAGCAGGCAAACAACGCGCCTGGCATATACTCAAGGAAACGCTTGCCGCACTCTAGCGGTATAATCGCAAACGTTTGCACGATAGATAACCTTCGAATCTTACAACTAAGAAAGGATGGCGGCATGGCAAATAAATCCCTCGCAGCGCCACATTCTGATTTAACCATTCTCGTTACCGGCGGTGCTGGCTTTATTGGAAGTCACACGTGCGTAGAGTTGCTTGATAAGGGCTATAACGTTGTTATTGTGGATGATCTTTCTAACTCTTCTCCCGTTGCGGTTGGTCGAATTCGTGAGATTACCGGTGTTATGGATGACCGTCTCGTCTTTGTCGAAGCAAATATACTTGATCGCGCGGCTCTTGAGGATATCTTTTCCACCTACCCCATCGATGCCATTATCCACTTTGCTGGCTTTAAAGCGGTAGGCGAGTCAACCCAAAAACCACTCGAGTATTACTGGAATAATGTTGCCGGATCACTCGTACTGTTTGACGTTGCCCGCACGCATGAGGTGAAAAACATTATCTTTTCCTCATCCGCTACGGTGTATGGTGAGCCTGAAATGATCCCCATCACGGAAGCTTGCCCTAAACATGAAGCGACCAACCCGTATGGTGAAACCAAGTCCATGCTTGAGCGCATTTTGACCGATCTCTATAAAGCTGACGATGAGTATAACGTAGTGCTCCTGCGCTATTTCAACCCCATCGGCGCGCACAAATCTGGTCGCATTGGTGAAGATCCTAAAGACATCCCCAACAATCTGCTTCCTTACGTTTCCCAGGTTGCGGTAGGCAAGCTTGCCTGCATTCAGGTCTTTGGTGACGACTACCCCACTCCTGATGGCACCGGTGTGCGCGACTACATTCATGTGGTTGATCTAGCACGCGGTCATGTCCAAGCACTCGAATACATGGGCGGCAAAGTTGGCACGGGTGAGCCTTTTGGCCTTGGATCTATTACAGGTGAACAAGCAGGCGATGGGACGCGCTCAGGTGTTGCAATCTTTAATCTAGGAACTGGCACAGGTTCAAGCGTTCTTGATGTAATTCATGCCTTTGAGAAAGCATGCGGCAAAGAGCTCCCCTACAAGATTTGCCCGCGCAGACCAGGCGACATTGCTACTAACTATGCATCCTGCGATAAAGCCAAAGCAGAGTTAAATTGGGTAGCTGAATACGACCTTGCACACATGTGCGAAGACGCGTGGCGTTGGCAATCAAACAATCCCAACGGGTACGAAGGTTAAAATCTGCCCGTAAAAGCACTAGGCACTGGAGCACTGTAGCACC
>UQML01000013.1 GCA_900542265.1 uncultured Eggerthella sp.
CGAGATTGCCTCTTGTCTCGTGGGCTCGGAGATGTGTATAAGAGACAGGTAGAGAGCACCCCGAACATCTTCAAGCGCACCGAGAACACATAGAGCAGGAGAAGCGCCACGAAGAATGACGGCATCGCATTGAAGAAGTAGGTTACGGCCTGCATGGCACGATCGAAGACGCTTCCGCGCCAGAAGGCGCACGCGAGCCCGAGCGGAACGGAGATAACGAGCGTGAGCGCCATGGATGCGAACGAGAGGGCAAGCGTATAAGGAAGCGCGCCGAACAGGATTTCCGCCACCGGATTTCCGTTTCGGAACGACTCGCCGAGATCACCCTGGAAGATGCCCGCCATCCACTTCGCGTATTGCTCCAGGAAGGGCTTATCCAGCCCGAGCTCCGCCCGCTTCTCGGCAAGCTGCTGCTCGGTAGGCGCAATGCCCATGGACGAGAACGATTTCACCGCAGCGTCCGTCGGAGACAGGTACGACAAAAGGAATGCGATCAGAGTTACCAGGAGGATCACGAGCAGCACGCCCGCAATGCGGGATGTGATCTGCCTCATTTCACGGCCTCCACCATGAAAAGCGGCGACGATGCATAAAATTCCTTCTCCCCTTCGCTCCATACCCTGCGCCATATGCCCTCGTCGGCTCTCACCGAGCTGAAGCCAAGATCGTGCAGCGCCTGCACATCCCAGGCGGGCCGCATCTCATAGGTGAGCGGAAGGGAAAGCGCGATGGCCTCGCACCGCGCCTCCTGGTCGTCGTTGGCCCTCGCGTCGGCATCTAAACCGAGGCGCGAGATGTCACGCTGATCGCACAAGCGACGCGCATTCAGACGTTCGTCTACCAGATAGCGATACCAGTTCGCATCGAACAAGAGCATGCGACCTCCGGGGACGAGCAGGCGCTTCCATTCGCTAAGAGCCTCGAGGGGCTTTTTCAGGAGCCAGGTCACATTGCGCATCACTATCAGCTCGAAGGACCCGCCGTCGAGCCCGGTCTCATCGACATCCCCCAATACGAACCTGGTTCTTGCCGGTTCACCGTGCTCAGCGACATTGCACATGGCCTGCCCGAGCATATCGCTGCTCGAATCGAGCGCCGTGACCGAACACCCCATGCTGCTCAGGATCGAGGAGAAAAAGCCGGGTCCGCAACCAAGGTCAAGGACCCTGGCCGTACTTGCTCCATTGACCGGCACGCTCGATAACGCCTCTTGAAAGAGTGCACGGAACTCATCTTCCACAAAGGAGCCGAATTCCTCGCGAACCCCATTGGAATAGGTGGCTGAGCGCTCATCCCAGTATTCCACGATGGTGCGCGCAAGGGCGTCCTTAGCTGCTTCCCGCTTCCGAGTGAGAATAGAATGCATTGTGATCGGCGACTCCTTAATCCGTTTTTCGCAAGGATATCAGTGAGTCGACCATCGGAGTGTTACAAATTCATATTTCGTAACATTATTCCTGCGAACGGCTCCGCATGGAACCGCCCGTCGCAAATCCAAGCGAATTGGAGTGTCAACGCTTTCTTAGACAAATTTTATAAATACAAGCCGGCCTCTCGGAACTCCACAGGACTCATATAGCCGAGCGTCGAGTGGAGGCGCTTGTGGTTGTACCAATGGACGTAATCTGAGAGCTTCAACTGTAGGTCGTGGAGGCTCGCGAACTCCTCTTGGTAGACGAACTCCTCTTTAAGGGTCTTGTTGGTCGGTTCGTCCATCGCGTTGTCGTAGGGGCATCCTTTCTTGGAGAGCGAGCGCCTCACCTCGAAGACCTCCAGCATCTCGTCGATCTGCGCGTTGTCGAACTCGGATCCCCTGTCCGTATGGAACACCTCTATGTCCGAGATGGGGAAATCAAGCGTCGCGAAGACGGATTTGACCAGCCTCGCGTCTTTTCTCTCCCCCGCCGCATGCCCGACTATCTCGCGGTTGTACAGGTCGATGAGCAGGCAGATGTAGTTCCACAGGTTGTTCTTCTTCAGGATGCCGGCGATTCTCCTGCGCGAGGCGCATTTGCCGCGGCGGGAGAGAACGGCCTTTATGCGGCGCGCGCCGTAGCGGCCTCGGTTCTCCTTGAAGATGGAGACGACTTCCTCCTCGAGCGGGTCCGCGACCTCTTTCCGTTCGTGGGACAGGGAATAGTAATAGGTTGCCCTCGCAACGCCTAGTATTTCGCATTGCGCTGATACTGGGTAACGGCCGGCGTTGGACCTTATCACCTCTACTTTTGTGCGAATATCAGCGCAGCCTGTTTTAAAACGTCGACCTCCATCTTGAGCCGCCTGTTCTCGCGGCGAAGATCGATGAGCTCCTGCTCTTCGGGCGTGCGGTTGTCGGCGGCCCTCGTCGATCCGCTCTCGCCCACGAGCTTGATCCACCTGCACACGGTCGAGTGGCCCAAGTCGTATTCCTCCTCGATCTCCTTGAGCGGCTTGCCGCACCGGTAGAGGTCGACTATCTGCCGCTTGAACTCCTCGGTGAAGCGCCTCGGGTGCTTGGGGTTCCTCATGGACTCCTCCTCTCGCGAAAAGTCCCTCATTCAACTGTCCAAGACATTATAACCACTCCATTATGCCTCTTATTCCTCAATCAAACCCTTAAGGTACTTGTTGTATTCATCCTTCAAGCTCTTTGGACCGTGAATTCTCACGGTGCCTCCGAGTCCCGCTATCCAGCCGAAGAACGGCTCGGATTTGCGGATCTTCACGATCGCCTTCGCGGTCTCGTCGTCGTGCTCGTACATCTCGGCGGCATCCCCGAAGCGGTCCATGATGATCTCCACCTTGTCGCCGTCTACGAGCAGAGTCGCTGTGACCGGCTCCCCGCCGAAGCGGCCGAAGCTCTCGTGGTCATCTCTGTCAAATGTATGATGTGTGATCTTCTCGTTGCGCGTTGCCGGATTTTGGGACACCCTTAAGCGCTCCATGCGGTCGATCCTGAACTCGGTCATGCACTCATGGTCGTCGTACCACGCAGTCAGGTAGTAGTAGCCGTTCCAGTAGGTGATGCCCACAGGCGTCACCTCGTGCGGCCTGCCGTCGTGCGTGGCCTTGCGCTCTCCCTTGAGGTTGAACTTGTAGTACATGAATGAGACCTTCTTGTGCTGGCGCATCGCGTCGTGAAGCACGTCGATGCAACCGAACACGCCGTCCCTCTTTGATGTTATGCGCCCGGGTACGTGTATCCGTCTGTCGAGTAGCGCCCTCTCGTGGTCGCTCGCGAGGAGCTTCAGGTTCGTGGTGAGCGATCTCGACTGGCCCTTTGTGAGGAACTTGCATGACTCCACCGCGTCCACCAGAAGCATCAGCTCGGACAGCGTGAAGTCCCGCCTTACGACGGCGTACTGGACGGGGTTCCTCTGGTAGGTGCGGATGTCGAGGCCGAACTCGCGCAAAGTCTCAAGGTCGCGGTAGACGCCCTTGCGCTCCGCCGGTATCTCGTAGGCGTGAAGCCGGTCGATGAGCTGCGTCATCGTAAGGCCGTGTTCCTCGTCGGTTTCTTCTTCAAGGATGCGCTTCAAATATAGTAGCTTCAGCTTCGACTTGCTGTTGTTCGCCATATTCGCATGCCTCCCGTAGCGCCCTACCTGTATAACATATTGTTAAATTGCTATTTTAAGCTACGAACTCGTGTTTTTGTTTCGAGTGTCCCTTTTTCGCATAGCAGATCCTTCTGGGCGGAGCATCTCCCCACGCAAGAGTGCGAATTTAGTCACCTCATTGGCTATTGAAAAAACTAATCTAAGAAATAAGCATCCAATTTCTTGGGCGTATCAAGTATCTCACTTTGCGGAATACCCAATGCTTCTGCCAGCTTTATAGATCCATCGAAGGCATGCAAAGGATCTGGATGGAAGGCGAATTTCAGTAGGTTTATATATTCAGCCATTTCAATTTGTATTTGATTGAGAAGAAGTTCGTATTCATCCTTTAGCTCGGCATCAAGCTGTTTCTGCTGCTCCGCGTATTCCGCGAATACCTTTTGCTCGTACTCCGAGAGATTGTCCTTGGCTGCTTGATAGATGACAGTTCCAACAGTATTGCCAATAACGGCACCGAGCACCGGAATAGGAATGACGGCCTGCCCTATTGCTGACGACAATGCGCTCACGGCAGCGTCCAAGCACACGATCTCCGAGCTTTTTATCAGCTCGATCTCGTCGATCTCCCGATTGCGAAACTTGTGAGCCTGTTCCGCAACCCCGAACGAGGCAGTGCAAATCGAGCTCGCTACTGCGCCCGGTGTTGCCGTGAAGTTCGTAAGAGCGTAGATGCTCGCTCCCCTGATCCCGCCTTTCATCGCTCCGGATCCCGATTCCTTAGCGACCTCCGACCAATCGTCTGGCGTGAATTCTCGTAGCTGTTTTCCCTCCCGGATCTTTCCAGTGACGGCCATGGCAAACGCCGTACCGCCTTCGACAACTGCTGAAACTGCGGTTGCCTGCGCGGCTTGTCCTAAGGTAGGCTTGCTCTCCTCGTAGGCTTTGTTTCGAAGCCGCTCATTTTCCTGTCGAATAGCCGCCTCTTCATTGTCCATAGTCTGGACGATGGACACTTGCTGCACCTCGTCGTAGTCGAGCTGAGACGGCTCGATATCATCGATTGTTATGTCGTGTTGGTCGAAGAAGTCTTTAACCCTTAGCTATTCTCTTCGCGTTAAGCCATCGCCTGAATTCGTCAGCCAAGCAGCCTGAGACTCATCTAGCGCAAGCAGCTCTCGAACCTTCTCATAGAAATCCTTGGGAATGATGTATTTGTTGCCCTGCTCAAGATAATCTGGGTACTTCTCAAGATGAGCTGCCACAGCATTGAGGGAGAAACACCCACCGCCTTGCACGAACTTCATCTGATACAGCATGTCCCCGATCCGTATATCATGAGGTCCGTTGTCGTTTACCCAGTCGAAAATACGATCCTCGCCATGGATGGCCTTTCGAGCATTTCCGATACCCACCTCGGCAACTTCGGCTATAAAGCCGTGCATGCCGCGCTCGCCGCCGCGTCCGACTTCAATGACATTGTCCTTGATGGTGTCCATCGTGCTTCGCAGAGAATCGAGTGCGTCCTGCAAATTGCCATCTTGCCGATTCAGTGCGTTGATAAGCTCAGTGAACCTGACCTGGTTCAGGTAGTCTATCCATGCCGCAACAGCTTGCTCTTGGCCAGTCTTGACGATCTTCTGGGCATCCATGCTTATTCACTCTCGCTGAGAGACTCTGTCATGAGTACGCCAAGAGACTTGGAGTTGTTGACGAGCGCGCCCAGCCGTGCCTTCTCGCTTTCGCACAAAGCTGTATAGTCGCATTCAAACAGCGACATGGACTCCCTGAACTCTTCGTTGAGCCGCGACCTGATCTCTACGGTCTTCTGCAAGAGGGATTCGATCTGTTTTCCTAGACCTTTCACTTCCGCCGTGTTCCGCTTGATGTCTAGCAGCTCCTCTTGTTTCTTAGCTTTTAGCTTCAAGCTCTTCCTGGCAAAAAGGATTATCGAGGTGAGTAAGGTCGCTCCTGCAATGCCCCAGCCGATGGGTCCCGCGAGAGCGAGCAGAGCGCTTCCTCCGGCCGTGCCTGCGCCACCTGCCGCCAAAGCACCTCCGCCAAGCCAGGCCAATGCCGCTTGCGAGGCTGCTGCGCCCGATAGGGTGGATATTGCGGTTCCTGTTGATGCTGTCCCAAACGTGGTCGCGATCCACATTGCCGCCGTCGGGGCCATGCTGGCAACCGCTGCTCCGGCTGCGATCCCGCCCCCTGCGCTCATAGCCGATTGACGGGCAGCGTCCAGCTCTTCTTTTGCATACTGTTCGGCTTCTGTGAAAGCAGCCTTGTCTTTCCGAATCTCTTCGAAGGTGGCTTGGAACTCTTTGGGCGAGTTAGCGATGCTGTTGATAAGAACCTCGACAAGCGACAAGAGATCGCCCGAGCGCTCTCGCTCTTGATGCAGTCGCACGCCGTAGTCGCTCATATCGGTATAGGCTTGGTTGTATTCTACGATTGCGACTTCATATTCATCGAGCTTTTGGTGATCGCTATCGTGTTCTCCATCACCTTCCCTGTGGTTAGTGATGTTGTCGATGATATTAGCCAATCCATCCCCAGCTTCCTTCAGGGCTTCCCCGGATCTGTCGCGAAGGTCGCCGAGCTGGCCTCCTATGAACCCTGCAGCATCGCCAGCCTTTGCGCCTATGTTATTTGCCGCCTTGCCGAGCTCTTTTCCCGCCCCGTCGATGCCACCTTTGATTGCTTTTCCAATATCCGCCATAAAGTGAACCTTTCCTTCTAGGGACATTATAGATGCGGCACAAACCTGGGCGTTCTGAATAAACACATATAAAGGTAAACGTAATCGATCAAGGCCATTCCTTTTTGTTCAACACCAGGCATTTTTACAGCATGTCCCATTAACGGCAAGCCTTACAGAGATGTCTCTGCAAGAATTGCCTAAGACTCAGTTCAGTATTCGATTGCTTGGAGAGTGTGATGAGCAGCCCTGTCAACATAGTCACAATAGAGAATGGTGAATCGAAGATCTACTATCATCGCGGCTTGGCGCAGTACATGGACGCATTTGCGATTCTCGGAGAAAAGAACTTCCGTGCCTTCATGGAAGAAAACTACGATGACGACGATGCTGGCTGGAGGCTCTTGGTCAACGGAGGGGCCGAAGGAGGCCTGCTTCTGGATTTCGATAACAAAGTTTTGATTTGGTTCGGCGGCGAGGACATAGAGGGAGACCGTCCATGCCTCGATGCCTACATGCTGCTTTTGCAGCAAGCATGGCCAAAGTGGGATACGCGCTGGGCGAACATGGGCAATTATGACATTGGGTTATACCTAGGCTTGGATGAGAGCGAGCTTCGCGAGATCATCGGCACCCACAGAAAAAGCGACAGGCCATTGGAGGATGTGGTCAAATCGTTCCCAAACGAAAGAACCGGACTCATAACCATAAATGGCGAGCAGGGGTGTTTCACCAGATCGACTTCATGCTGCTTCATCAACGACCTATTGGATTTCGGAGAACGTCTGACTTCTCTCTATGAACCGATGACTAATTGCGCTCCTGCAACGGTAGATATGCGGCCTAACGAGTACTTAGCAGACTGGGTTGAATGGGCAGCTGACCCTAAACGGAAAAGCGAGCGTCTGCGACTAGAGAACAATAATCCTTGGGCAAAATTAGCATGTGGATATGCAAAGTCAGTCAATATGTTTCCTGAATATGGCATCTACGTAGATATAAAATCGAAATACTTGGAGTACTGGAACACTTGCGGTTATTTTGGAGACCCCATTATGGAAGGGGTATTCCCAGATGATTGGATCGTGGTCGATAAAGGCAGTGACTACACTTCACACTTCGCTTCCGCAGGTTCATCGATTGAATTGAAACCCTGCGACCCCAGAGCCTATTTCCCCGTCGCTGAAGGCTGGACACAGCATTTGAGCTATTCACACTCCATAAATGCTCTGCAACTAGATCATGCCGAGATCCATTCGTATTTCGTCTCACTCTTTGATCAGGTTGAAATATAAGAAAGCAGTCGATCTATTGAAAGTCTGATCAGACCGCTTAGCCGCAGCAACTCTCGGGTTATTGTTGCGTTGCTACAACAAGGAGGCTTAAACTATGAAAGCGACAATCCTCTTTCCGAGTGACTACTTTTCACTCAACGCCCCAAATGACAACTTTCGCGCCGAACTCGATGTAGTAATCACAACAGAGGGTTTGGAGGCCGCTCTCTTCAACTTCGACGACTACATCGAAGGTGGCTCGCTGGCATTAAACAAGCCAGCAGAGCATCTTCCGAAGCTCGTGATCTATCGGGGCTGGATGATGAAGCCGGAGCGGTACCGACGCTTCCACGGTGACCTCGTTTCGCTTGGATTAGAGCCTCTAGTGCCCCCTCTGTGTTACGAGAGAATGCACTGTTTTCCCAATGTAGGAGAGGTTTTCAATGGTCAGACCCCGCGATTCATGGTGTTTCCCGAGAAAGACGGCCAAGTAAGAATTGAGGCAGATACCGTAAACAGGGCATTTGAGCGCTTCATGATCAAGGACTATGTGAAGTCGGTCAAGAACACTGATTTTCCTATCTTCATAGAGACAC
This sequence comes from uncultured Eggerthella sp., assembly GCA_900542265.1. Lineage (GTDB taxonomy): Bacteria > Actinomycetota > Coriobacteriia > Coriobacteriales > Eggerthellaceae > Anaerotardibacter. Next base: position 8,108 of record UQML01000013.1, read on the forward strand.
CCGTGACCCAAGAGGAGCTCGACGGATATATCCAAGATTTCATCAGAAAGCGCGGAAGCCTCTTCACGGGCGGAATCGTGCTCAAAGAATACGTGGATCTGAAGAAGTACGAAGGGACCACGAACGAGTGGAGGCAATTCGTGTTCATGCAGGGAGCACGTCTTGGATTATGCCGCAATTCGTCTCAGCCTCAAACAGTACCTGAGCCTCCTGAGTCGTACCTGTCAATGCGGAACACCGCAGTCGCGCCATTCTACACGGTCGACTATGCGGAGCTTGCAGATGGCACTTGGACGATCATCGAGGCGGGAGACGGGCAGGTATCGGGGCTTGCTGAATCGGACGATCCCATAAGGTTCTATAAGGCAATGGCGAGCTGCCTTGCACAGTTCGATGAATAAGCTTTCGCATAAGCTGATGAATCCTATCCGACGACAGAAGTTCCTGACGGGATCGGAACCTCAATCGTCGGCAGCATCATAAATGCGATCTTTGGAAGAAGGCAGTAGGCGATCATTGCATGTAGACACGTTGGGTTACAACCTCGTATTGAAGAAGCTTCAATATTGGCAAAAGGCATACAAGAATGTTCAGCTATACTCAACTATCATGGGCGTATTTTGTCCGAGCGACTTAGCGATGCTGCGGAGACTGCTCTACAACAAGGATAGGCTCAAATAGATCAAGAGGAGACAAGGTGACCCAAAATGACAGATAATAATGATCCTCTCAAATTCCTCAAGGATCTCGAAAATGGGGTCGCGGAAACTACTGATGCAGCTGCAAGGGCTGTACAAAACGGAGTCTCGACGCTTATTGATGGAGTAGGTAACGCCGTAGGTAGCGCAGTTGCGCTTTTCAACAAAGACAATGATACAAACAGCGACGATCAAGAGTCTCAAGCCAAAGAAAGACCAGCGAAATACCGCGACAATCGCGAAGTAACATTCAAGAAGCTAGGATCGAAGAAGATCCGCGTTCACGAAGTCTATTACGATGAGCAGGGTCGCCAATGCGAGAGTCCTCAACAAATTATCAGCCTTTCACGGACAGGCATAGAATTATTAGGTGGAAACGCACTAAGGCCAAAGGTTCTCAAATCGTTCAACATCAAGAATGCTGACCTCTACAAAGAAGGCGAGACTAAAGCTGGCAATCCTTTGTTTAATGCATTCATTGGAGGCGCTATGGGCTCCCAGAGTGAAACCGGTCCTCTCAAAGGAGCAGCGATTGGACTCATCTCTACACCTACAGCACAAGACATCTGGTATTTGCGCATAAGCGAACATGACAATTCAACATCAATCTACCGATTGGATGGAAAAGCTGACGGCGAAGCGGTGATCGACTTCCTTGACACCTTCGCGCTGACATAAGTTCGAAACATAAGGCTTTTTACTGAGGCGCTATTGTTATGAGAGCGCTATCTCATGAAAGATAACTCTTGCCTGCATCGGATAACCCCATCGCAAGCTTTACGCAATGCTCCTTTGTAGTAGAAATCACCAGCTACTACTGCAGCATCCAGGTATTTCTCAGCAACTTCATACTGCTCCAAAGCTTGTATGAAGTTGTGCTCGCAACCGCTACCCTCCTCATAACAACCTGCAATCCTAAGCGCAATGCTGCCAGTCAAATATGCCTCTTTACCTTCATCGTGCTTAGCTGCTTGCTCGTAACTCAGAAAGGTTTTGCGCTCATCTATATCACATCCAATACCATTCTTATAGCAATCACCAAGCTTGTAGAAAGCCTCTGATATCCCTGCATTTGCAGCAGCCTTGAAACACTCGAAGGCACGCTCTTTGTAGGGGTAAGGCTTTCTGTAGTCCTCATCGGTTTCAAGCTCATCAAGATTTCTCCAGTACGATCCCTTGCATCGGTCATAGTAATAGACATACCCTAGGCACAAATTTGCGATAGCGCTACCCTTCCCTACCGCATGACGATAGAGCAGCTCAGCGGTCTTAAAACAGTCGATCCTAGCTTCAGCATGTGCCGGATCAGTCAACCTCATGCCATCATCATAAAGACCGCCGCCGTAGAACAGAGCAGCTTCGCCATCAGAATCATTTGCGGCAATATAGGGCATGGTATAGGTGTGGCCCAAATAATTGTTATCAGAATCATATACCGCAGTCGTTATCCATACGTCAAACAACCTATCTCCGTTTTCGTACCCAGAGACCTCTTCAAAAATAAGTTCATGGATACCTGCGTTATGCGAAAGCTTCACACCTGGCATTACATCTTGGCCATCATATCTAATCAAAGAGACTAACCTCCATATAGACTTTCCACCAATTCCCTTGCAGACTGCGTTCTAACAATGAGCCATGTAAGGTTTTTCCTCCATCCATAAGTCGAGCAATTAGCTCATTTTTATCAGCTGGCATATACCCAATCTTCCTACCGTCATATTCGACGCGGATAGCCCAAGGATCTGCCTGGTTATCAGGTTCGCGAACAAACCTAAGTAGTGCATCTTCAGGTATCCGATCAATAACATCATTGATGTTTGGCGTATGCGTGGTTCCCGCAATACGAACCGACTCAAAGAGCACAATCTTAGATTCAAAAGGGACCGGTACAGACAAGGTGCTTGCCCCCACAAGTCCAAGCGATTGACCTTGCGCAATGGCTGAAAGTTCTGTTGTAGCTTCGGCTGTCATATACATCATCGTCCTTCATCCGCAAGATCCGCTATCTTGGCCTCATAACACCTTATCGCCTCTTTTTGACGTTCAATCTCATCTTCAAGTTCCTTTTTACGCTTAGCGAGTCTGACGGGATCATCAAGCAACTCGGAGAGAACGTAGGGATGACTGCTTTTTAGCGCATTTAGTTTTTCGATAGCAATATTCAGCTGGGCCTCAGTCATGGCAATCTCAATCTCGAGATCATCTTCTGTCAACTCAGGCGTCTCCCCAACATCCTCATAATCTTCTGTTGCAGTATCCAAGGCATGAAGCATGGCAAGATCACCATTTTCATAAGCACTTTGAGCCAACAAAAAGAAGCGATGAGGCTCTTCAGAACCATTAGGATGCAGATCAGGATGAAGACGCTTTATGAGCTTCTTATGAAGCGTCTTCAGCTCCCGTGTTTCAGATGACGAAAGAGCGCGTGATCCCGCAAGCTCTTCTAATAGCTTGAGCTGCTCATTCAAGAGGAAGGATAATTTTGCTTCCCACTCAGCAAACTCTGATTCGAGATCACTCTCTATAGCATCAAGCACGACGGCCTCACCTTTGTTTGCTGATGACTGCGCAAGTGCAAATTTGCGCTTAGCACGACGCGCCTTCAACTGCCACTTATAGAGGTCAGTTTCCAAGTATCCAATGGTCTTTGCATACGTTGCCAAAATATGCGGATTCACTTGTAAATTGATATCATCAATCTCGAGTAAAGTATCGACGACCTGTTGACGCAACTCCGTTAGCTGATCTTGATTAACAGGTGCACAAGCATTCATGTCTTCCTCCAAATAGTACTGAAATATCATTCCGCTATCAGTCCAATATCAGTCCGCTTATTTTTAAACAATACGGGTATTATCTGACTTTTGTTAAAGAACGAGTGTCCCATAAGTGACCCAATCGCATGTATCAAGAAGACATACATCAAGAAGGTAATTACTACCCCAGCCTGTTTCCATAGGGTAAAAAGTACGAGGCAATTCACTCTGAAAAGCATTCAGTCATGCTTTATTGTTCTGCCTCAATACTTGATGTCGTTAATGGGACATGGCTCATCCCTCCTATGGAATAGAATTCCGTAAAGAAAGAGAACCTAACACCATTTTTGGGAAAACGTAATAGAGTGGATCAACGTAGAGAACAAAAAGGATATTAAAAAACCTTATGGAGCGGGTCGAAGAGTTCCATGATTGGTATGTCGCAAGGTTCTCTTACGATCCTCTTGCCCGCGCCGAAGACGTCAATCTTGAATCTTGGAAGATTCAAGATTGACATAGACTCCCTGACAATCACATTTAGATGGGATTGCAAGAGTAAGAGCGGAGAATGGCCAGAAGTTCAGCTTGAGTTCAGTGGTATTCTCGCCTTCAGGTTCACGAATTTCAAGGGTTCAGATCCAATTTGGTACGGTCATCTTGAAGAAACAAATCAGGGATGGGTCTTTTTTGACGACGACGGAGTTTCGTTCACGGATGAGGAGCGCATCCATCCTGAAAAAATCAACTCAGGACTTTTGGTCGTGTGTGACCAGACAAGATGGCGTCTACTTGCCGTCGTCACTCCTTACAGCCCAGACTGGTGGAACAACTAAGGATGGAGTCTATGAACAATCAAGAAACACAAGAGCCTATGACCATAGAAGAATAGAGCCTCTGGTGCCCCCTCTGTGTTACAGAAGAATGCACTGTTTTCCCAATGCGGGAGAGCTATTCAATGGTCAGACTCCGCGATTGTCCGTCTTTTTATAACACACGGTTCAATGTCGCTAACCAGCAGCATTATTCAACGACAAGAGAGGGTTTAGTGATAAGTTCAGTAGCTCCACCATCAAACTTGATAAGCCCTATATTCATGACTGATCCCGCATAAAGCCCACATGTCATGTAAGGACTATTCAGTAATTCTCCAAAGAGAGGTCCCTGTTCATTTATACCATCGAGACGCATCCACACCAATTCTGGTTTTGCGTTCTCATCCTCTGGGATGAGAACTACTCGCACATCATCAGGATAATCAGAATGTCTGAATTGATCGATCTCTTCTATTTGGCGCGTCACCTCGACTGCTTCGCTGCAAACATATGCATCATCTATCAAAGAAAAATGCTCCCCCGAAGCGCATGTTCGCATCGGCAAGGTCATCAATCGAATGCCATTCGAGCTCTTCAAAGCCTCCAGACCTTAAAGTAAGCAAGCAGCCATATTTCTGCATAATCGCATAATCATCAAGAATCTCTTTCGATGGAAGCTTTGCTGGTGCGACTACTGATAAATTGAGTCCGGCCGTTCGGTCTATATACGGATAGACTAATGCCGCATCTGCGTCCGCTGGAACTTTTACAGCATCGTTCCCGACCCCAATTTCATCAATACGATAGGACACGATAAAAGGATGATGATAAATATCTCTAAATGACAGCTCTGAGTATTCCATACTCTACATCTCCTAAAATAAAGTCAATCATTCAATCACTTTCGTGCATCACTAAGTATATTAAGACTGACATAATTCGTAGAGTGTCCCATTTTGCGGTCTCCCCATCATTTCACATTCAGGATAATTGATACAAACAATGATTGCTCGCCATGTATTAGGGCAATAAAGCTTAATGAAAGTGAATAAAATGTCTAAAAGGAGAACGAATAGAATGCTTTCCACAACCCCAGAAAACGTGGTTAAAGTCAGTGTAAAAGTACAAAAGGATTTCGCGCCAGACACAATATCAGTCACGATCAACTTTGGAGACGAGCTAAAAGACAAAGATGAATGCTTGACTCAATACAACCGAGACTACAAGAGTGTCTATGATGCAGTTATCAGAGCAGGCTTCGATAAACGTGCAATCTCAGGTCCACATGTTTTTATATCTTCTGATCAAGAAGATATATATGAGCACATCGAAGAAGACAATCGCTATTATCGAGTTAAAACAAGACTCATAGGTTACAGCTATAGAGGATACGCAAGCATAACGATCAAAGCAACTGAAGAAAATTACAAGAAAATCTGGCAAACTTTAATAAGCGCAGAGGGGACATTCGGCTTTGATGTTGATTTTCGACTAAGCAGAGAAGATGAAGCAGAAAAGATCCTTTTAGAAGAAGCTATAAAAGAAAGTCGAGCACGTGCTGAGATATTAGCAAAGGCTTCTGGCGCAGAACTTGGAAAAATCTGCAACATTGAACATCGGTTCGAATATGAATTGACACGATATAAATCCACCATGCCTGAAATCAGCTCATATAGAGATCCGGATCAGCTTATACCAACCTACAATCCTGATGATATTCCTGTTGAATGCTCAGTCGAGGCATGTTGGAGGTTGGATTAAAAGCAATTTTGCGTTCGGAGTTATCTAAAGAAAGACAACCTAACGGACAAAGCTAGCAGCGGATTCTTCTATGTCGCTGAAGAGGAAATGTGTACGGCAATATGCTTATTGATGAGCCAATACCTGCAGCACCAGCGCTGATAGGTTGACATTCTTTACATCGCGTATTCTTTATGTATTGGATCAAGGTTATGGGAGAACCAATGCAGACCGTTAAGGAACTTTATTAACAATTACCACAGCAAACAATTGCAATAAGAGACTTTCATACGCACGAAATACAAAGAGGGTTCCTTAATCAATCATTACGCATCAAGCATGCTTTTGCGTTCAATTAAGCTATCCTTAATCAGTCCACCAAAAAGAACTTCCGCTTTGGTTCGGATCAGATTATCAGCAGCTTGCCGACCGATCTGGGATTCGGCTAGAATCACGCCCTACGTAATCTTTTCTACAAGCCTCGTTACTTCCACAAGAGCGAGGCATTTTGATCTCGCTCAAGACAAAGATCACGTAATTGATCGAGCTCATCCTTGTAGTCAGCAGGGTCATCTGACTCATCGCGATACTCGAGCGTCTCCAACACCTCAACTACAAAACCCTCTTCACCGTAGCGCTTCCAAAGCTCCAAAAGATGTCGATTAGGGTGATAGCCCGAGTTCAACTTGAATGTCACACCGTTAGTATCAGCTGAAATATTACGCGATGCCAAAAGGAAGCTTTCTCCGGTAGGCTCACATCGAAACGCAAGCACACCCATAGAAGGTCGACTGCTGCGGTACTCTTCTTTTAATTCTCGTTTGCGCTGATCATCCATAGATCACTCCTGCTCTATCTTTCTTCGTGTCGTACACGCTCAAGACGCCTTGCGCTAAGGCCTTGTGCCTAACGCCTTGCGCCTCATGTGATCTCTAATGAGACCCACAATAACTCCAATCAGGGTACCTGCAAGGGCAAACGCAATCCAGCCGAACCCCATCGAAGACAAGGGAAGCAACTCAAGCGGAATGATAGTAGCCACCTTGGTCACCGCTAATTCGACGACGATTCCTCCTACAAGCGCACCCATCGCCGCCCCTTGATAGACTTCACGCAGCTGGATCTGTCTCCTAAAGAACAGAAGCACCACCACGGTGATAAAAGGAGGATATACCACACCCAGTACGGGATCAGCAAAGCGAATGATATTATCAAGGCCAATATCGCAGATCAACGCACCGATCACGCAGTCGATAATTAAAAGCGCTCGATAGGAAATCTTATTTTTGAACAGTCGACTGAAATAATCGGCAGCTGAACTCACCAGCGCAACAGCCGTAGTCACACACGCAAGTGCCACAACTACGCTCAGCAAAATCTTGCCCGCATCGCCCAAAACGCTCTCAGCAATAGCAACGAGCAAAGCAGCCTGCGACATGCCCGTTCCAAGAGACACTGACGTTGCGCCCAGATACGCTAATCCCCCATAGACCAGCGCAAGCATCAATACCGCCCCAAAGCTTGCGCGGGCAAGCAGTCCTGACCTTTTACCCGGATCGGTATAGCTCTTCACCACAGCAGAATCCAAAATGATGATGGAAAACGCCGCGACACCGAGAACATCCATGGTTTGGTAGCCCGATCGGATACCTTCTTGAAAAACATACTCTGTTTGCGGTGGCTGAATTACACCCAGAGGATTCACAATCCCCGCCACAATCAGCACAAACACACCAATCACTAACGTTGGCGTGAAGAATTTGCCGATGATATCAACAACGCGCGACCTTCTACAGGTGAGCAGATAAACAATCACAAAGAACAAGATAGAAAACGGAACCAAGTAAACATCCGCGCTTTCTCCAAGATAGGGCGCGATGGACAATTCAAAGGTAGTAGCTGCGGTGCGCGGCATAGCAAAGAAAACACAGAGGCACAGGATGGCAACGGCAGTTAAGATTGTGCCACCAACCCGACCGAGCGCCCCATCGAAAGCTCCGCGCGGACCATTCAGACGGCTTACCACAAACACACCGAGACACGAGAGAACAGCATCGACAAGCAGAAATCCGACTAGTCCCCAGACCCAAAGGTCACCACTCATCTGCCCTAACGTAGGTGGAAAAATCAGGTTTCCTGCGCCAAAAAACATCGCGAAGAGCGAGAATCCGACTACAATCGAATCTTTTCCGAGTGCCGTTTTTCCCTCTGTTCTTCCGATTTGCTTCATGTAGAGCTCACCCGCGTATCGCTAAAAAATGTAAACGTCTGATCAGCCTTGATTCTAGAATATGCAATCGCCAGCGAGGAACGCTGCATACAATCTGCAAATGATCGGTCGATGATTTGTGACCATACAGAAACCCGCGCGATGGGACGATAGGACGATGGGGCGATAGGGCGATCGGAGGCAATCCTCCTTGTTTCGCTGAACAGGCGGTCTACTAAACCTAAGCAACACCAAGACCCTCATCAAATTCAAAACCAAGCGCCTACAATAAAATGGTTGAGAAAAAGGGGTCGATCAATGTTAAAGACAGCAGCCATTTTCCAGGACAAGATGGTCCTACAGCGTCAGAAGCCAGTGTCCATCTGGGGTACTCAGACAGCTGGCAGTGGCTTGCGGGCGGACAGTCTAATATGGAACTCTGGATGAAGTTTGAAGCACACCGAGATGAAGAACTCGCAGACTGTCCCCTACCCCGATTACGCTTTTTCGATGTGCCTGAAATCGCCTTCGATGGACAGGCAGAGGCGTTCGATTACAGCAGATTCAGTATCTGGCGCGAAGCTACCGCAGAAAATCTCGACTATTTCAGTGCGGTCGCGTACCACTTTCAAAAAGAGCTATCTCAAGCGCTCGATATGCCCATCGGCATTATTGGCTGCAACTGGGGTGGGACCACAACATCTGCCTGGATGAATCCAGAAACGACAGCTCGTGTTGGAAAGCCCTGGATAGATGACTATGAAAATGCCATCAAAGATAGAGACATGACTGCCTACTGGCAAGCCCAGCTCAAGGATCCAAGCAATGACACGGGAAATCCTCTGGAAGATCCTTTTACCAACTACATGCTCGAAGCAACACGCACCACGGAAGAGATTGATGAACATTACGGGTTCAGCATCGTTGACTTCATGCAGAAGCGTCGCGCCGCACTGAAACCCATCGACATTCCAGGCTCCCTCTATGAACACATGCTAAAAACTATTGCGCCTTACTCAATACGAGGAGTTATCTGGTACCAGGGAGAAAACGATGACGCAAAAGGCCATGGAGATATCCACGACAAGATGCTCGCCGGTCTGATTGCAGATTGGCGCAAGCTCTGGAACGATGATTTGCCGTTCCTGATTGTACAACTCCTTGGATCTGTGTGAATCTCTACAATTATGCACACATTCCCGCTGTGCCATTTAGGATAGAATGCTAAAAAGTGTGCAAGAACAACTTCAAAACAAGAATGACTTCAAAACAAGAACAACTTTGCAAGGAGGACATAGCGATGGGTCTGCTGGATTTTCTGAAGCCTGCCAATATCAACACCGGTGTGGAGGAATTCCGCGCGACGCCCGGTGCGCAATTGATTGATGTACGTACACCGGGAGAATACGCGGGTGGACACATTCCTGGCGCGGTAAACGTACCGCTACAGCAGATCAGCACTATTGCAAGCAAAGTGTCCAACAAGAGCACGCCACTGTTCGTATACTGTATGAGCGGGGCGCGCAGTCAACAGGCAGTCGGCGCTCTCAAGCAGATGGGCTACGCCAACGCACGCAACATTGGCGGCATCGGCAGCTGGCGTGGGGATGTGGAGCGCTAAGCAAAATACAGCTTATCCATATTTGACGAATTCTAGCTTGCACTGTTCCCAAGTTGGTACACCAATACGAAAGCATCTCATTTGGATGCGAGGTCTTTGGTCTTATAAACACTATATCCTTCGTAGTGGTAGCTAGCGTCGATTCCCTTCATAAATACTTCTTGATCATCGATCGCGGTTGTGAGTGCATTTTTGAATACGTGCTTGATCTCAATGCTTCGAATAGGACTCCTTTCCATAGCAAGAAGGTAGTCTTCTTTATCTACGCGACTCCAATCAATTACTTGTCCTAGTTCAGTTTTGAGTATAAGATCAAGCCATATTCGCATTGCTCTACCGTTACCTTCTCTGAACGGATGGGCAGCATTCATTTCTACGTATTTTTCGATGATTTCATCAAATGAAGTCTGAGGCATTTTTTCGATAGTGTTGAGACTCAGTTCTAAATACATGATTGGGGCAAAGCGAAATCCGCCCTTGGATATATTGACGGTGCGAATCTTACCGGCAAAAGGATAAATATCTTGGAATAAATATCTATGTATTCCAAAAAGGCTTTTTACAGATCCAGCTGTAAGCTCATTGAGAATTCCTTCCTCAAATAGCTCACGTGCGCGCATTTTACTGAGACGCTCCTCTTCACGTGCAAGTTCTGTTTGATCGGAAATACCAAGTTTGTTCTCTAGTGTCATAAATCCCCCATATACAAACATTTTCTTGAGGAGTGATTTCTTGACATTTTTTAATACATTAAGCTTACGCTGATGAATAAACCCCGCATAAGTCTTATTAATTAAACATATCTACAATGAAAAGTCCTCTTCATTCTAGCAGTAGCAAACCATCTTGCTGGAATCTCATATTCCTGCGGTATCATCGAAAGACTTCGATAGCGGAAAGATACTCAACAGCAAATACGGGAGACATCACCCTATGACCAGCAGCACAGACAAAGTCAACAATACAGACAAAACAGGCAACACCGGCGCAAAAAGTACAAAGAAAACGCGTGCACTTCGAATCATCCTCGCAGCGATATTGGCCATCCTCGTAATTGGTATTGCCACCTTTGCCTTCTATGTGAACGATTATTATCATGCGGACGATCGGGCAACCAGCGCCTTACAATCGACGGCAAATGTAAAAGTCCACACCCTCGATAAAGGATGCATCGCATTTGAGCCAGCTGATCCCCAGGCTGGAATCGTGTTCTACCCTGGTGGGAAAGTACAGGCTGAAGCCTACGCACCGCTCATGCAAGACCTAGCTGAGCGTGGATTCCTCAGCGTAATCGTACCGATGCCCTTTAATCTGGCGGTCTTTAATACAAACGGAGCAAACGGCATTCAAGAACAACAAGTACTCACTGCTGACGTGATAGCCCAAGCATTCCTCTAAAAACACCTCACTCACTTGATTCCGTACGATTAGTGGAGTATTGTTGCAATGACAACTGTTGTACTGACAACAGTTGTATGAACCATTAGCGTAGCCACACGCCGTTGCCACAACAATCGTTAGGACAACCTATGTTTATGTCAGACATATCCATCATTGTGAGAAAAATGCGCATTGCTGCTGAGCGCAGTCAATCAACTTCTGGGGTGGGCTTTCCGGAGCAACTCGTACTCATGTGTCTCAAAGCACATGGATCATCAAACCAAGAACGCATTGCTGCTTTTCTAGACATAGACAAAGGTGCTATTGCTAAGACCATCGCCAAACTAGAAAAGAAACAGTTGGTCGCACGCGAAACTAATCCAAACAACAGACGAGAAAATAAAGTCGTACTCCAGCCTGCCGCTGAAGACGTTCTTGCTGAACTACATAACTCCTATACAGAATTCGAAAACACCCTGTTTGCTGGTTTTTCAGCTGAAGAGATCAAACAACTCGAGCACCTCATTGCACTAGCTGCTCACAACGTGTCCGAGATCTAGGAGGCGAGAGTAGAATGGGAATAATGAAACACGGACATGATGCAAGTCGCGGGAGCAATGCGAACCACGACCACCCCATCGTCACCTCACCTTCGGAAACCAGCCCTTCAGAGACCACCCCTTCGGAAGAGACGCGAGGCCAAAGCAAGGGATACGCACTGATTGCTGTCGTATATCTGCTGGGTCTTATTATGGGCGCGCTGGATATGAGTATTGTCAATCCTGCGCGTACCGTCATCCAAAACACCATGAGTGTAAACGATGCTCTGGGTGTCTGGGTCATCACCATCTATACTCTGGCATACGCTGCAGCTATCCCCATCATGGGAAAGCTCGCTGATCGCCATGGTCGCAAGAGCGTCTATCTACTTTGTATCCTTCTGTTTGGCGGCGGATCACTCCTGTGCGGACTCGCGCGCTTTACGGACAGCTTCGAGCTCTTGCTGGCTGCACGTGTTATTCAAGCCATCGGCGGTGGTGGTATCATGCCTGTTGCTACTGCCGAATTTGGCACTGCTTTCCCCGAAGAGAAACGCGGTATGGCCTTAGGCATGGTCGGCATGGTCTATGGCCTCTCCAGCATCCTCGGCCCTTCTGTTGGAAGCGGTATCCTTGATATCTTTGGTCAAACCGAGTGGCAATACATCTTTTTCATCAATGTACCCATCTGCCTCATCGTCCTAATCTTGGGCATTGCTAAACTTCCGCAAAGCAAGGCAGAGCACGTCAAACCTATCGATGGCCTGGGCACGCTCCTACTTACCGCCATGACGCTCAGCATCATGTATGGCCTCAAAAACATCGACTTCTTCAACCTGGCGGAGTCCGTCGCAAGTACCGATGTATGGCCCTACCTGCTGATCTTCCTCCTGCTCCTTCCGCTCTTTATACTGCGCGAGAAGCGAGCAGTTGATCCTATCCTTAACCCCAATTACTTTACCAATCGCAACATTGTCATCACGCTTATCTGCTCCATCATCAGCGGCATTATAATGATGGGCACCATCTTCTTCCCGCAATTTTGCGAAAACGCCATGATGATGAAGTCAGGCTCGGGTGGCTATTTTATTGCTATCTTAGGTATTGGCACGGCGATTGGGTCTATGGCCTCCGGACGTCTCATCGACAAACATGGCGTGAAGCCTGTCCTAGGAGCGGGCTTTGTAGGTGCCGCCATCGGCTCAGTCTTCATGGCCTTTGTAGCGTGCGAGTATCCTAACGTGGTCACCGTATGTTTAAGCATGTTCCTGAGCGGAGCGGGTCTTGGCTTCACTATGGGCACGCCGCTCAACTACATGATGCTCAATAACACCGAAGATACAGAATCAAATTCCGCTTTAGCAACCATGTCTTTAGTGCGATCCATCGGCACCGCTGTTGCTCCTGCAATCATGGTTGCTTTTATTGTTCACGCAAGCGTCGGCATGCAAGATACCCTGATGAACGCTCTACCCAAACAAGTTTCTGTCTCTCCCCTCCCCTATGCCGCCCAAATTGATCAAAAGCTCGATGACATGCGCGCCGATGAGGATACCGCTGAAATGCTTGAGGGTCTTGATATCCCCAAATTGAGCGACTACCAGTCAATTGACGTGAACATGAATTCCGAAGGCAGTGATTTTGATGTTGAAATAAGCGATGAGCTGCTTGAGAAAATGGAGAATTCCGATGTGACCACCATTGTCGGCGTGTGCAAAGAAATGACTTCCGATATCTTTAGCCAGGTCAAGCCAAAGCTGATTTCTCAAGCTACTGAAGGTATGGAAAGCGGTCTAGTCACCATGCAGGAAAAGGCCCAGGAGATGCACGGTGGTCTTAACGAGATGCAAGATGGTATCAATGAGATGAGCACCGGTCTCAATGAGCTGAGTTCAAGCATTTCTGAAATGGATTCTAATATTTCTGATGCAAGCAACAAGATTTCTACTATGAAAAATGCTCTTGCAGGCATCAAGGGTGGCATCAACCAGATGCAAGGACAGATTGCCAATATGGAGCAAAGCCTAATCAGCCCCGGCATTCCTGATGAAAAGAAAGCAGAAATCCAAGCCGCTATCGACCAAATGAACGCCAAGATTGCCGCGTATCAAGCACAAGTCACTGATATGGAAAGCGCTATCAACGGCATAACCAAAGGACGCGATGGGATGGAAAGCGGGCGTGCAGAAATGCAGTCAGCGCGCACGGAATTAGTTTCTGCTCGTGCCGAACTTACGTCCAGTCATGCAGAACTTCAACAAGCCTATGATTCTCTCTGCGAGACAATAGCTCAACTTGAAGAAGCGGATGCTGCCATCCCAGGACTTTTTGATGAAGCAGAAACCAACTATCTCGCATCCATTGATAACAATGCTGAGCAAATTCAAAAAGTCTATCAGCAGACACTCAATGGAGGATTTCGCGGCATGGCAATCTTTGTAGCGGTTATAGCACTCATAGGCCTTCTGGTGCTTATTCCCTATAAAGACAACAAGCCCGGCCAGAAGAATGAAGATGAAGCGGAGCCCTACACACCAGAAAGATAACAAACGACGAGCAACACAACCAAGAATCCCGCATTTAAACAGGTAAAAAGCTTCATAAAACGACCGAGTGAAAGCGCGGGATCCTTGGTAGCGGGATCCTTGGCAAGGTCAGGAAAAATTTTTCGAGCACCGCTAAAAAATCGCAGAGTAATGAGGCTTGCGAGCGAAGCAATGAGAGTACCCGCGCCACCAATATTCACACCAACAAGCAGTGCCTGCCAACTCTCTGTAAAATGCGATAACAATACTGCTGCAGGGACATTGCTGATCACCTGGCTTAAAAGCGCTGGAGCGATGAGTCCATTGGCATCCATAAGACTCTTTAGCAATTCTCCCACGTAGGGCATGCGTGCCATATTTCCCGCAAAGATAAAGAAACACACAAAGGTGAGTAAGAGCGAATAATCAACTGCTTTGAGTGCAGTGCGATCCATCGCCAACAAAGAAATAAAGATTACGGCTACAACGAGTACAACGGGCACCACGCGAAAGACAGCAAGCAGCGCTAAAACCAGTAAAAGCGTATAGGCAACATAATAATCAGCGCAAGATCATTAGTTGCCACCATTGAAAGCATGCCTGTCGTGATAACGAGGGTCATAACCACGGAAGTCGGCGTACTTAAATGCTCAATAGCTAAGCGTGCAATGCGATCAAACGCGCCCGCAAAACGAAACGCATTAGCTACCGCAAGTACACTAAATAAGCACCCAAGCGTATTCCAATCAAAGTACCCAAGATATGCACTATCGGGCGGCACGATAACCATGGTGACACACGCCACCAAAGCCGCAACCACAAGCATAGCGTGACTACGGACAAACCTTACCGCACGCGGTATTAAAAATATGTTGCGTGCGGATTTACGCATGATAGCATCTCCTATTTCAAAGGGCGATCTTTACCGGGCGTATCGGAGATCGTGCGTAATCCATTTTCTGGCGATTGCGTAATGGGGAACCAATATTTCCACGCTCCCAGCTTATGTGCACCTGTCACTTGGCTTACGTGTCTAAACGCATCACGAGGGATAAACGTTCGTAATCGTTTACCACTTTCATCTTCCAAAAAGATATTGCCTTGTGCAAGCGCTTCATCCACAAAGGTAAGGCAATTGTACGAAAAGAGATCATACATACCAGGATTTGCACGCTTCTCTTCAGCAAATGCATGTATCTGGCTGAAAGTATCTTTCATGCACCACAACGCAAGAGCAGCATTCACATGCTCATTCCAGTAATTGCCAGGCTGTCCATGTACAATCCAACCCGACGATGCCTCAATTTGCGTAAACGTAAGCGGATGCTCAAGACACGCCATAAGTGCTGGTGCCTTAATAGCTGTACCTTGTCGATAAAATGAGTACGTCTCAAGTGCACCATCCATCGAACCAAGCGCCAATATCACATGACCATAATCAAAAGCGGCCTCAAGATTGAAAAGCAAATAAATGCTAAACGCCTCAGATGGTGCAGGTGTTTGAAGGTGTGCTGGAATCGCTTCGCGCTGCTGATCGGCATGGGAACGTTCTAATATATCAAAGCTAATGCCCCTCACGAGAGACCTCCTTGGTATCATCTTCTTGGTGTCATTTTCTTGGTATCACTCTTTTGTTATTCAACCTCGATTATACGCAGTGCCATACGTACCAGTTCAAGCGCCTTGACCTCATCGCCAGTCAAAGGCTGAACACCACTCTCATTCAAAACGCGCTCCATATTTTCCATAAAACAAGTAGAACTGATAACAAAGCAATCGTAGGCGTAATTATCATCAAGAAGAGCAATCTCGTAACCATTTGCATACACATGCCAACGCGTTAACCAATATGTCGACTGGCTTTGTTTAACATGGCAGCAAACACCGTAGCAACTTTTACCATAGGTATCACTACCGATGGGTTTAGGACGTTCTTCACGTTTAATGCTAAGCTCATACTGTTTGCCTTCACGAGTAAGCTTTTGAGAAAGTTCTTGCAGACTAATCTCCATCTGATGATCAAGACCCATGATATGCTTCACTCCCAAAGGACTGCAGATATTGGGATGATTCTTCATGTCATCAATGGGGTGTGCCACACGACGCGAATGCAAAAGCATTTGAGATTTGGGTTCACTGCGCTTTTGTTCATGAGATTGTTTACGAAAATCAACTGCCATAATAGGCTCCTTTCATCGATGTTGGCAGGACCACCGTGTCGTTCAAAACGACCGGTTGGTGTCGGGGTCATAGAGCCAACTCTCTATCCCGACTCTGGATAAAATGTACTGGCATTACCAGCAGAGACACACTCTATCAGCACTTACGCGAACGCGCAAGCCGCAAAACAAAAACAGCAATTAACGCAATAAGAACAAGATGCATCATTGTATTCATGCCACTATCACTTGTTTGCGCCGACGTGGTACGGTTGTCAGAAAAGCCCACTAACGAAGATTGTTCTTTGAACTGATCTTGCGGCTGGCCGCTGGGTTGGTCTTCAGGTTGGTCTTCGGGTTGGTCTGAGTCCTGAGAAGGTGGCGTAGGCTCTGGTGTATCGGTTTTTTCCATGGCCGCAATTTGGTCTTGTGTATAAACCCCATCGAGAAGAGCGAAAGGAGCAGGTTCCTTGAGTCGAAATGTAGCATGTCCATTCTTGATTTCAGCGGTAAGTAACTCAGGAGTACCATTTGAGCAACTCACTACCGTAACAGCGTGTCCCTCTAATCCCTCAACAGGTATCTCAATTTGAATATCACGTCCATACTCACCTGAAAGATGTAGATTTACAGACGTAATCACATGTCCTGCAGAGCGCGCTTTCTCAATAAGTGTACAGCCCTCATCAAGATGTCCGTTGCCAGAAACCCCATCATCAAAAGAACCATTGTCAGAAGAATCATCGTCAGAAGAATCATCGTCAAGAGGATTATGTACTTGGTTGGGAACAACCTCCAAAAACGCATCGGGCGACATGAGTCCTGACGCCGCTATTCCACTCTTCTGATCCTGCAATTTTCGTTCTAAAAGGGGCGCTGGATCATCCTGCGTAAACGCTTTAATGAGAGCGTTTCCTGTCTGAAGCGCTACCCCTTCTTCAGCTAAAACTGCATTAATCTCATCAATCCCTATCCATGCTCCACGACAATATGCCATGGTTTCGCCCTCATGCACCACAGCGTTGCTCTCATAAAAACCAGGAACCTGATAAGCAACTTCAAGATTGAATTGATATATCTCATCTTGCTTATCATACACTGACTCAACAACAGCAAAACGCTGACCTGCTGCTAGTTGTACGGGATCATCAAGCTCAAGGGTGTAGTTGCCAGCTTGCTCTAAAATCGTTTGTTGAGAGCGAACGCGTCGTCCATCGGTCGGAACCGCATCGTCATCATTAAGTAAGTAAACCTCAATATCAACAACAATGTCAGGCGTTAAAGCATAAGCAGATACTGCTTTAAGCACTTCAGCATTGTTGGCAGTAAATATATTTGCTGAGGCAAACGGGTAAGCATCGCAAACTACGCCACTCAACGCGCTCGTCCCTAAATAATCGTATTGATAGGTGTGATGCACCGATGATTGTAAAGGTTCAACCTGATACGCAGCAGGACAGCCAAGGGACTTATCATAATATGACACCCAGAAAAATCCGGTGCCTTTACCCTGTGCATCACGCAGCCCCCACTCAGGAGCTTCGGTAAGACCCAAGAGGTTTGATCCTTGTATTGAACCCCAACTGTTTTTAACGAGCCATGCCCCATCGCCTTGCGGAGTTTCATTTTTCGCACCGGTGAAATTTGAAGCAGGATACGCATCATCCCAGCCCACAATAGCAACCCGATGGTTGGAATCCTCGTCCCCATCGTAATACTGACACCACTCATCGTAGTTCATGTACTCACCGGTTGGCACATCCCACCAATTCGAAGATTCTGCCATGACATCTACGCTGACCGCGCCCATATCAAAAAGCGCCTCTTTTATTGCTTCAGTGGCAGCCGGATTGTAACCTTGATAAATGCGCTCATCATCCTGGTATTCATACAGGGCAGGATTTGGGAGCAGGATGATGTCATCTATGCGATATCCGGTATCAGTAAAACTGCGCGATATGCTCTCATCAAGACCCCAATCATACGTGGCAGTTTCTTCTTTTAACATTGCCGATAGGTCATCTGCAAACGCATATCCATCGCTTGTTTGCTGACGATACGTATACGGAATAGTTGATTCGCGCGTTATGGACTCTTGTGCAAAAAGCTTAGCTGATGCAATGCTTACATTACCACCGGCACCAAGAATGCCAACACTCGTGCGATCTTCGCGATACACACCCTCATCCGCTTGATTGCCTGCATCAAGCGCATTTTCAACCGTGTAGCTATACCAAGCAAGCGCATGCTCAGATAAGTCTGGCTGTGTGGGTAACTCAGTTAGTCCCAGATCTTTTGCAGCACCGTCCCCAAGCGTGCCGCGTGTTTGCTTTTCGTATTTTAAAATTGCACTTTCAAGCGCTCCCATTTCAGCAAAAGACCAACAAGCATTCCAAATACCTTGCTGCTTTGCGTAAGTAACCGTCCCTTCAGAAGTAAGAGAATAGTTGGAAGGCAAGGCACGTTTTGCCTGGGGAGCTGATTGCGCAAGAGCCTGAGCCTCATCCTGAGAGCGCTGCATTCTCGATAGCGCATGAAGTGGATTATCGTCCTGTGCAAGGGCATACTCTACTACTGCATCAGCCTGCAGTTGTGCACTGCGAAAAGCATCCACTATAGAAGAGCGCGCATCAGGCTCAAGGGCATGAGCGTCTTTAACAGCAGGAGTAAGGCATACGAGTAAACTTACTGCCAACATCACACACGTGATACGTTTTGCAATCCTTTGGGAAAGGGAGTTCGAAATCATGAGACCCTTTTCTAGCGTGAAACAATACTAACTCGTAATGCTACCGTGATCATTCCCGCTATTGTAGCGGCCTTCGTCAATAAAGACAAAGCTAGGACAGGGTATGCTTAAGTCGATTCCTTAAATCTCTATAAGAGACCAAGAGAGCGCATTGGTAAACTCCATGTTTTGATTTCTTTATGAGTCATAACCCCTACGTTCAAACAAGCAGGATAAATGTCGTAAAGAGGCAAACTAGCAAGATGAATAGCAATAAAGAATTTCACTGAAGACTAAAAATACTTCTGAATATCTCTCACAGTGACAGAGAACTTATTTTTCAACATCGATAACCCGTACAATGGCATCTTGGAATTTAAGATTTCGGTCATGAAACATCCAGTTTTGTACGATATAAATCTCCGATACCTTGATCACACCAAATGTTTCAAGTACATCAGGGTCTTTGCCTTGTTCAAGCAGACAGTCGATGGCTTCTTGTTCAGTATCAGTAGTCATGTACCAATACGAATCGCAAGACTTCTCATCACCACATGATACGTATCTCGCAACTAGTCCAGAACGATCGGTCTCAATGAATCTGCTCTTTAACCAGCTCAAGCCCTATCAATGCATCCAGCTTTTGAAGAGCTTTATCTAAAGCCTCTTGCCCCGTATCCGCACTTAGAGAGGTATCATTCTTATTATTTCTACCATGCTCATCCCTCTCAAATTCGTACATACCCCTACGGCCACCATTGTATATTGTCTTGATAAGTTCCAGATCCTCTTTATTAGCCACAGAAGGGATAATCTCATGGAACTCAGCACTACATCCGAAATAATTCTCAATATCTTCCAGTCTAAAAAGAAAGAGCATAGCTGGTTAGCATTTTGCTTTAGGGTTATTTATGGGACTCTTTTTAAGGAATTACGATAAGTCTACGTTAAGCATACTGCACGCATGACGTGCAGATAAACATATCTTTACGGTTCAGTTGAGGTGCTTGTTTTACCTGAACGCGCAAACACTTGGAAGACTACCATGACAGTATAAGAGACAGCATAAGAGCTGATCTGTAAAGAAATGGAGGTCTATCATGGCTGCTAATAAAGAGCTTGAAATGAAAATCGTCGCTATGCAGAAGCGCATTTTTGAGTTGATGGAACCGTTGGAAGCAGAAGGCAAAGTCACGAGTGATTTGAGCAAAGCAAAAGACAACGTCATCAAATGGCAAGAAACTATCGAAGGTGAATTTGGTGACGACAAATCTTATCGCGAATGGCCACCTAAGCAGTTTGCTCATGAGTTAAAGAAGCATATCAACATCTTTGGCAACCATGAAGGAACTCAACTTGTTCAAGAATACGAAGAACTTGTAGGTAAACTTCCTTACGACGCAGATAGAGAGCATGTATAAGTAGCGAGCACTTATAGCACTTATACATATTGCATCTGTTACACCTGTTGCACCTGTTACGGGGCTGTATCAAAAATGATTTTGATACAGCCCCTTCTCATGTCTTGAAACCCATGTCTTGAACGATCATCGACACAACATTTACTAAACTGTTTGTTCTGAATAAAATACAGCTTATATATTGTTGCACCATCTCTATAGGTATGACATAAAACATCGCCATAACGTAAAAAAGAGTTAGCAAAGACGGAAGAAGCAACAAGGACGGGCCTGCGTTGACACAACCACCAAAAAACGACAGACACGAAAAGCAGTCTTCGCTTCGACTGATCCTTGTCGGTGTTTTGATTTTTGCGTTAATGGGTGTTGCTATTTGGGGTATTTCTAAAAAGACCTACGACGATATGTCGGATGCCGCCATATCTAACCTCAATGAAAACCTCACGTTAATGAAAAGCACTATTGAGGCAATTTTCCGCAGTGAAGCTGATTTCCAAAGGGTAACCGCCAAAGAGCTTGCTGAAGCAGATGACCCCATCGCCATGATTGCTCATATGCCAAACGGAGAAACCGCTTCTTGTGTGTCCTACGTACCTGCAAACGCCACCGAAGGCATTTCGAATGATGGCGAGCCTTTCAATCCTGCGCGCCTTGACTTTTCAAGCAATGAAAACATTTTAGGACTTGCCGTTTCCCAATCATACGTAAACACTATGGGAACCTGGGCGTACACCGTTGCTTGCCCTGTCGAACGCAATGATCAAACCCTTGGCACGCTCTATATGGAATACACCTTTGATACCATTGATGAAGCACTACCTCGAAGTTTCTATGGAAATCGTGCGGTGCTCTACCTTATGGACATCACCAATGAACGTTTTGTCTTGAAGCCTGAAGGTATGGGTGAGCGCGACGCAGGACACGTAAATCTCGAAGATTTTTATCGCGCCAACAAAATCAACGACACAAGCACGCTTGAGATGGTAACAAGTGGCATCGACGAGCGCCGCAATGTCATGTTTGCTCATGAGGTGCAAGGACAAGAATCACTCTGCTTCCTCTGGTCTGTGAGCGAAGGTACATTTTACTTAGTCGGCTATGTTCCCATGAATGCAATTCAACAGGAAGCACAAGCGGTTAATATGGCGCTCATGCTTGTTGCAGGGATCACTGCTCTTGCCTTTTGCCTCTGCGTGGTTCTTTTTGCAATTAATCGTCGCAAGCAACTCCTTGCGCAACGAGCCCGTGATCTTGAACGTGCAGAATATGCTCGGCAGCTCTCTCAAGCACTTCAAGCAGCCCAATTAGCCAACGAAAGCAAGTCGGTATTCCTTGCTAACATGTCGCATGACATCCGCACTCCTATGAATGCCGTGTTGGGTTTTGCTAACATCATCAGTCGCGAACCAGATAACACCGCAAAAGTGCGTGACTACGCAGGCAAGATCACCTCATCAGGAAAACATCTCCTTGACCTTATTAATGACGTACTTGATATTTCGAAAATTGAGAGCGGGAAAGCAACTCTTACGTTTGAGGAATTTGATTTAGGCAATCTCCTTTCTGCCGTTGAGTCCATCATCTCCCCCATGGCGGCAGACAAACATCAAACCTTCTACACCGAAATTTCCTCCATTCATCACGAGCACGTAATTGGCGATGAGACTCATCTCAACCAAATCCTGATCAATCTGCTCTCGAACGCTATTAAATACACACCCGAGGGCGGCACCATATGGCTACGTTTCATCGGACTTCCGCAACGTTCTGAGCAACGCGCGCGTATTCGCATTGAAGTTGAAGACACGGGATATGGCATGACCCCCGAATTCCTAGAAACTATCTTTGACGCATTCACTCGTGCTGAAAATTCCACTATCAGCAAGATTCAAGGTACCGGTCTTGGCATGTCTATCACAAAAAACCTTGTTGATCTCATGGGTGGCACCATTTCTGTTGAAAGCGAAGAGGGCAAGGGTTCTTTATTCCGCGTCGATCTTGAATTGCGCATCCCTGAAGAGCAGGCGATAAGTTCTTTCTGGGAGCGTGCTGATATCAAACGCATGCTTATCATCGATCCAGCAAGCAGCACCATCGCAGAAATGATGGAAGGAACAGGCGTCACCATTGATACAGCCTCTTCTCCTGGCGAGATACTTGATACAACGCTTGACGCAATGCCTAGCACAACACCGAGCGCATCGACCAACAATGCTCCTTATGATCTTATCCTGTATGGCTGCACCGTAGTTAATGCAGATGATATAGCTAAGGCAGAAAAAATCCGAGAACGCTTGAACGACAACGCCACGAATACCCCTCTTTTGCTCTTTATGCAAAAGGAGCACACCACAAGCGTTGGTCAAGATGTTGACCAAGATGAGCGACTAGCACTTCCTCCAAAAAGCGCCCTTCTCTCCCAACCCTTCTTCCCTTCCATGCTCAAAGCAAAGATTGCTACGACCTTAGGGCTTGATGAAACCAACCCGTCTCACCTCGATCACGTACTTGAAGGCAAACATTTCCTAGCAGCTGAAGACAACTTCTTAAACGCAAGCATCCTCACTGATCTTCTTGAACTTGAAGGTGCGACTGTCGAGATTGCAGAAAATGGTCAATTGGTGGTTGAGCGCTTCAATCGTTGTGAACCGGGTGAATTTGATGCAATTTTGATGGATGTACAAATGCCCGTTATGAATGGGCACGAAGCAGCACGGGCAATTCGATCGCTTGAGCGAGAAGATGCACGCACAATTCCTATTTTTGCTATGACTGCTGATGCGTTTACTGAAGATGAGCAAGCAGCCCTCGCTGCAGGCATGAATGCCCACTTGGCAAAACCTCTTGAAATGGAGGATTTGAAAAAGGCAGTTAATCAGTTTATTGAAAACCACGAATAAATTTTGAGCCACACTGAGAAAGGACGTTTTTCTATGATTGCAACGCCCCGACAAACCAAACCGCTCTTGATGGTCTTTGCATTCTGCACGCTTGCAGCACTACTATCGCTTACTTTCTTTTTCTTAACAGGGTGCAATGATTCAAAAGACACCAAAGATCTTGCTGTTCAAAATGAGACAGAAAAAGCCGTGGTCAATTTCTTTAGCCCTATGGAAAAAGCCAGCGCCGATGCCAAAAATACCGCGCGAACCGCCTCTGATATGACTATTGCCATGGCCGAAGAAGATACCGGCATTACGGTTGCCTACCATACTTATACAGCAGAAACTTATCAAGATAAAACCTATGACGAAGTTTGTATTGAGCGCATTCGCAGTGGTAAAGACGATATGTTCCTGCTCAATACTGACGTCATTATAGAGATGGGAAGCGAAGGATTGCTGGCTGATCTTTCCCAATTGCCTTGTGCGCAAGACTTACGCGATGAGGTGCGTGTCGCCAACACTATTGATGGAAAGTTAGTCGCTATCCCGCAAGAAGTAGTTGCCTACGGCCTTTTCATCAATAAAGACATTTTTAAAGAATGCAACTTGGAGCTTCCTAATACGCCCGAAGAATTCTTAGAATGTTGTCGCGTACTCAAGGCGCATGGTTACGATACTCCTATTGGCGCTAATCGTTGGTGGCTTGAGACCTTTGTATTTGCACAAGCCTATGCAGATATGTATAACGGTGGCGATGTGGATGCCGAAATTGCAGCTTTAAATGCAGGCGATGCTCGCTATAGCGACTACATGCGTCCTGGTTTTGAATTCTTAAAACAGCTTATGGACGCCGGCTACATTGATGCTGAAAACGCCCTTACCAGTGAAGCCTTTGAAGGGGTGGGTGAAGGGTCTGACTTTATGGAGGGAAAGACCCCTATCGTTATGGCTTACTGGGGCGCTGCTAATACGGAAACCGCATATGGCAACCCCTCTTTTGACATGGAAGTAATTGGCTTTCCCAGTGATAAAGGACAGATGCCGGTGCTTTCTATGACCGGTTGCGCCGTAGCAAGCAAGGCTGAAAATCTCCAGAACGCGCTTGATGTTGTTAATGTTATGCTCTCCGAAGAAGCTATGCAGCTCTATGCTGAAACCAATCGTGTGATCTCCCCCAATAAAAACGTTAGCGTCGAATGCGTTGATGCGCTTAAGCCTTTGAGCAATAAGGCTGAAGATGAAAATACCTACGTACTTGCCTCAAATGCCAGCATGAATGTTGAACAATGGGGTAATGTCTGTTTGATCGTCCGCGACCTTTTAGGTGGCGCAAGCGTCGATGAGTGCATGGCCAAACTTGATGCGCTCCAAGACGCCTAAGCTCGATTAGTTCATCGCGCGCCAAAAGAATCAGACCAGAGGAACCATTATGGAAAACACCATGAAAAGCAGAGCGATTCATCGCTGCCTACACGTACTTGATCTTGATACATCACTCGCATTTTATAAGCAGGCTCTTGGCATGACGGAAATCCGCCGCATGGGGCCTGATGACGGATCCTGGCTCAATGTCTTCATTGGCAATGAAAGCTGCGGATTCCAGCTCGAGCTTACCTGGAACCGCGGACGCACCGAACCCTACAACAATGGCGGTCGCGACTCACACCTTGCTTTTACCGTACCTGATCTTGATGCGGCACACGCAACGCATGAACAGATGGGTTGCATATGTCATGAGAATAAGGCGATGGGGCTCTACTTTATTGAAGATCCTGACGGATGCTGGATAGAAATATTGCCGCGCAAAGAAGAGTTTGCACCACAATTTGGAGTTGATGTGCTTGCAGCCCTCACCGATAGGCAAAGTGTACGGCACTATTCGGGAAATCCGGTACCGCAAGAACTCCTTGATCGCGTTGTCCGCGCCGGTCTGCTTTCTCTGTCAGGACGCAAGCGCAGGCCGTGGGAGCTTATTGTTATACGCGATCATGACACGCTAACCAAACTAGCAGAATGTCGCGACGCTGGTGCTGCAATGCTCACGGAAGCCAGTGCTGCTATTGTCGTGCTGGGTAACCCTGATGTTGCGGATACGTGGATCGAAGACTGCTCTATCGTCATGGCGAATATGCATCTTGAGGCATCAGCCTCAGGTGTGGCAAGTTGTTGGATTCAAGGACGCATGCGCTACGCAAGTGATGGTAGATCAACTCAGGATTTTGTCGCAGATTTATTAGATATTCCTGAACCCTGGAAGCTTGAAGCTATGCTCTCACTTGGTATGCCAAAGGTACCGTTTGAACCCCGTACGTTTGACGATAAGCTTTTATCCAAAGTGCACCAAGAGAGTTTCTAGCCAAACGACAATACAGCCAACTCAGATACAATCCCATCACATACGAGCCACGATACTCAACGAATTGGTTGTCGCTTATCAAACTCATATAAACATTCACATAACGACTCATTCCCCTTACTAAATCTCACTAGAATCAAAGTGTCTTCACCACTGAACTTGATCGCTTTCTAGGGAAGAAGTCATCATGAAACTTATGCCGATCAAACAAGCACAAGCAAAACTCTTTAACGCTATGTCTGATAAAACGCTCAAAGCTATTACGCTCTACACATTCAAAAAGGATCGTTTAATACTCACAACCGGATCAAAAGACAAGCGCCTCATTAAAGAAGCTTTCAAGCGTGAATTTCCACGCAGCACTCGAGCCTACGTAGCTGAAATACATTAACTTTTTCACAATTATCAGCCTACATTTTTACAGAAAACGGCTCGCAAAACCTTGCCATACATCGGCAAGTTAGTTGTATATACATTGGCGGATATACCAGACACAAAATACAACTACGACAACGACGTTAAAAAATATGTACATACGGACTGGGGGTTCAATGAGAAACAAGTATACAGAACAACTTAGAACCATCATATATGGTGCTGCAGTAGGAGATGCGCTTGGTGTTCCCTTTGAATTCTTGCAGCGAGACTCCTTTACTTGTGACTCCATGACAACGGGCGGTGTTCATAATGTTGCACGAGGTACTTTTTCGGATGATACTTCAATGCTTTTGGCAACATGCGATAGCATCAAGCAGACCAGCACAATCAACCCCGATGACATGCGAAACCGTTTTTGCGACTGGCTTTTCAAGGGAACTTACACAGCCGATGGTGCAGCCTTTGATGTAGGAAACACCACCGCCTCAGCGCTTCATCGCGGATACGGGTGTGATCACGAATACACCAACGGCAATGGATCGCTCATGCGTATAGCACCCCTTGCTATAACGAACGCAACTGATGAAGAAATCCGACAAGTTTCAGCCATCACCCATGCTCATTGGATTTCAATGGAGGCCTGTGTCATTTTTGTCCATATCTTACGCAGTGTTTTAAGCAGGAATTCACTCAAGGACGCTATCACAAAAGAGTTACCTGCACCAACCACGGCGGAAATCTATGAGCGCTTCGCCTTCTTGTATAACGTTGACACCCTATCACGAGAAGAAATTGGTTCATCAGGCTATGTGCTTGAAACGCTTGCGGCTGCACTTTGGTGCGCGCTTCATACTACCAACTATAAAGACTGCGTCATCAGCGCAGTAAATCTGGGCGATGATTCTGACACAACTGCTTGCGTTGCTGGTGCACTCGCCGGCGCCCTCTATGGTTTTGAGAGTATTCCCACTGAATGGATAGAGGTATTACGCGGCAAAGAGATCATTGAGAACTGTTTGTTTTAATGGTGAATCGCAATAATGCTTGTCACCTTATTTCGGTTGTTCGGAATTTCCAAACAACTAAAGCGAGAAGGCACGACTTAGCAGCGCTCATGTGCCTGCATAAGGCGTTTGGCTGCGCGGTTACGTTTAAATTTAGTTGCAAGGTGACGAATAGCAGCAATAGGATGATGCCATATCATACGAGGTCCCGCATACCGCATAACTTCACGAATACGCTCTTGCATTTCAGGGGCATAACAATGATTTTGACAGAGCTCGCAACTAATTTTGTTTTCCATACGACGACATCTGCGGGTACGGAGCGCCGCATACGCATCAAGTTCTTTACAAGCAGCACAGAGCGGCTCGCCACACTCAGCTCGTTCAGTACGCTCAGTGCGATCGCCATGCTCATCGTGCAAATGATTACCCGCGCAATAAATAGCAATCATTTGCGAAACCGTACGCAACTCGCGCGCTCGTTTTTTAGCTATGGCAGAGGTGTCTTGTTTCACCAAAAACTCCTTACTTTACGATGCGCGTTGCGTACGTTCTACAGAATACGTTACGTCAGCAATCGTTGCAGCAGAAAGTCTGTGACTTACCAAAACAATCGTCTTTCCTGCACGATTTTCCGACAAAGCCTTCAAAACTGCCGCCTCATTCAAACTATCCAAATTGCTGGTAGGCTCATCTAAAAGCAAGAATGGCGCATCATGAAGAAATACGCGCGCTAAGCCCAAACGCTGACGCTCTCCGCCTGACAAGCTATCGCCTAAATCTCCGAGCGGCGTATCAATGCCATGTGGCAAGCGATCAACCAAGTCTATTAACGATGCCTTTGCAAGTGCGTCTCTCAACTCATCGTCAGAAGCATCTGATTTAGCAATCAATAAGTTCTCGCGAATTGTTCCATCAAAAAGGAATGTCTCTTGCGACATAGCGCTTTGCATATTACGCAGACTTGTCGTATTGATGCGTTTGATGTCGTGCCCCGATAGCGCCACCTGGCCATTATCTACATCCCAATAGCGCATCAAAAGCTTCAAAAGCGTTGATTTGCCAGCACCACTTTTACCAGCAATACGCACGATGGAATCTGGCTTGATCGAAAGGTCAGCACCATCAAGAATGCGCTCATTGCCATAAGAAAAATCAACACGATTAAGCGATGCACCTGTAAAGCTCTCAAGATCAACCCCATCGCTTACTTCATGCACCACGGGCTCCTCGTCCAAAAGTTCTAAAACGCGCTCTCCTGAAGCAAGTGTCTGCTGCAAGTTGGTACCCAAATTTGCAACAGCAATCACCGGGCCAAATGAAGACATCAGGGCAGCAATCGAAATAAGTGCAGGAGCAAACCCAAGCTGACCAGTGGTTATAAGCGTTACAGCCACACCGAGTATTACAATATCCCACGCAAGAACAAGCAACCCAATGCATGCCTGAGAACAAGCCATACGTTTTTTCAAAGGGTCTTCAAAGTGCGATAGATCTTCCATATGTTCACGCAGCTGACGCGAACGAATCTGTGCACGACCGAATTGCAATATCTCAGGAAGACCACGCAAACTATCGAGAACAAACGTGTTCATAAACCCAATGCGATCACGCACATCGCGCCCGAGTGTTCCTGCGAACTTTGAAGAGATCCATGGAACCAAAATACCCAGCGTGCCATATGCGAGTGCCGCTACCACAGCTAACGCCGGTGATTGAAAGCCAATAAAGACAACCATGCCTACTGAAACAATCAGTGCAATAAGAGCAGGTGATATTGTATGGGCATAAAACACCTCAAGTAGTTCTACGTCTGAGGTTACCATCGACACCAGATTACCTTTGTTGCGCCCCTCCAACTTGGCAGGTGCCAACTGACGCATCACCGCAAACAGTCGATCACGCACCAGTGCCAAAATCTTGAACGCTAAATAATGGTTACACAGTTGCTCGCCATACCGCAAAGGACCACGCACAACACCACAAATTCCCACTGCAATAGCTGCGGCAACCCAACCTATGCCTGCATTCATGCCACTCAGATCAAGTAAACCAAATACCGCAAAAACAGTTAAGAAGATAGCAGCAGCAAAACCGACGACGCCCAAGAAAATTGCCAGTACCATTACGGGTAGCAAAGGTTTAGTAAGCTTTAGCAACTCAAACATAACAGCAAGGTGAGATCGTCTACGATAAGGCGTTTTGATGCCATCAACGGTATCGCTATTAGCAGCATCTGTACCATCAGCGGCAACGGCAGCAGCGACAGCAGCAGAACCAGCAGGATCAGCAATATCCCGTGCCTGAGACGCAAACGCTTCAAGCTCAGATTGCTGTGCCCACAAGCGCTGATACACACCTGGCAAAGTACCTTCATTCTCAGCCACCAAGGCAGCATGACTGCCTTGCTCTACCACACGACCATTTTCCATAACGAAAATCGCATCAGCATTTTTAAGCGCAGCTAAGCGATGCGTGATCATAATGACTGTTTTGTCCGCTGCCAGCTCTTGAGCAAGACTAATAATGGCAGCCTCACTTTCAACATCAATATTCGATGTTGCCTCATCAAGGATATACACGGGAGTATCATGTAAAAGCGCTCGCGCCATAGCAAGACGCTGCCGTTGACCACCAGAAAGATTTGCTCCTTCAGGTGCAACAGGAACATCAAGACCACCTGATGCTTTTACAAATTCAGCTAGTTTGCAGCGCTCTAATACTTCCCATAGCTCCTCGTTAGTTGCTTGAGGCTTTGCAAGCAATAGATTAGACCGGATGGTTCCTTCAAAAAGATAACTTGCAAAAGGAACATAGGTAATTATTTCGTGTAAAGATGCTTGCGATATCTCTTTAAGCTCAACCTTATTGATATATACCGCTCCACTATAGCGATCAAACGATCCCGAAATAATGCCTGCTAAGGTTGATTTACCTGACCCACTCTCTCCGGTGATTCCCACAAAAGAACCTTGCGGAATAGTAAGATCAACCGCTTCGAGTACCGTGCGCTCCCCATCGTATGAGTAGCCAACATTCCTGCACTCAATATCAACCTTATGAGAATCAACACTGCGCGTACCACGCAAAGGGTTAGGCGTATCAAGTAGCGCAAACATTTTATCCGCCGCTGCCATACCACTCATTGCAGTATGAAAAAACGAACCGAGCGCACGCAGAGGTAAGAAAAATTCAGATGATAAGAAAATAATGGTAAATACGGCTCCAAACGTCACCGCCCCTTGTGCCATTTGATTAAGCGCCACAATAATTCCGATTGCTGCGCCACCAAATGCGAACAAATCCATAACCGTAATAGAGTTAAGTTGCATAACCAAAAGGCGCATGGTTGCTTGCCTAAATGTTTCTGCTTCGGTATTGATTTTTGCATGACGAGCCTCATCGGCCTGAAAAACTTTTAACGTCGATAGGCCTTGAATGCTCTCCAGAAACATTGCACCTAAATCGGTATAGGTGCCCCAATATTGTCCCATCACGCGCTTAGCGATTTTTTGCACCGCCACAATCGAAAGGGGAATAAACGGCACGCAAATAAGCAAGGTAAGCGCCGTGGGAAAAGAAAGCGGAGCCAAACAAATGAAGAGTGTAAGCGGTGCTACTACCGCATAAAATAACTGAGGTAAGTAGAGTCCAAAATAGCTTTCCAAGTGTTCAACACCCTCCACACTAATTTGAAGTGCTTCACCTGTTGAAATACTTTCACGATACGCAGGGCCTAGATCAGTAAGTTTGTTATAGACTGCTTGTCTAATGGTTGTTTTGGCAGTTTGTGCCGCTTTTTGCCCACATCGCTGTGCTCCCATTTGACATCCAAAGCGCACAAAGAGCGCGCCAATTGCCACTATAAGCAACGTTACAACATTTGATAATTCGAGCCCGCCATCAAGCAGCTGTTGCAAAAAGAAGCCGATTACAACAAAGATTGCAATGTTTGCCATAAGAGCGACCCATTGCAAAAGCACATCGACCGCAATAAAAAATCGTGCTTTAGGTACAAGCTTCAGTAAACGCTTATCAAACATGATCTCGTATCCTTTTTTAGTCTTCTTGTACCGCACTATGCCCTAAAAGCGCACTTTGACTAGGAACGACTGATCGCATTGGTGATTCAGGCTTTTCTGTCTTTACCATAAAGCCAAAATAAACGATGTGACCTATAAAGATGGTTGTCACAATAATGCGGCCAGGCATAAATTCGCTCATCAGCGCAAATGAAACACCTAAGAGTAAGGTGATCGGAATTAAAAGCTTGAGCTTAGCAGAAAGTGTCATGGCTCTTCGGGTAAGCAAACCTTCAAATACTGTTTTATAGAGCTTAGTTTCTCTAAACCAACTATCAAGTTTTTTCGAACTCCGCGCAAAACAAAGTGCAGCCAGCAAAATAAAAGGAGTAGTTGGAAGCAAAGGGAGAATAGCGCCAAGAGCTCCCAAGCCAAAGCAGCACACTCCAGCTGCACCCCATAAGTGCCTAACTATCACTCTCTTACTTCTTTGTTCATCATTACTCTGCTGAAATGCATTAAGAAACCGAGAACTCTTTTTCTTGGTTTGATCCATTATGAATTTCTCCTTGCTATCTCATTCTAGCGAAGTAACCAGTGTCTAACATTAAAAGCATCATGCAAGTTACCATGAGTTAACTTATGAGCGCAAGAGAGAATTTGTCATTCACGATATGTTCACAAGGTTATCGGCAAGCCCCCGGCCGATAGTTTATTCACGCTCACCATGCAAAACACCCATGAGCCATCTACCCTCATCGGAAAGATCGTCTTTAGTAAATCCTGAAACCTTATCGCACGAGGTTTTGAAAAGTGCCGAAGCCTCATCTTTATTAGAAAGATTCCAGCAAATATAACTTATGTCTAAATCATCCATAAGTTCTACCCACGCATTAGCTGAAGCGTAATCAATCCGGCCGTTTCCACTTGCATCACAGATTCCAAACTCGGTTACAAAAACGGGCAAGCCACCATCCACAGCCGCAGATAAGCGATCACGCAAATCTTGCTGATGGGTTGCTGCAATACATTAGTATGATCAGCTAAATCGGTCGACGTGCGAGCAAAGAACTCTTTTGCCTCACTCACGTGCTGAAGCGGATTGCTATCACTCAAAATATGCCAATCAACAACCGCATATAAATCTGCTTCCGCGGCATAATTCACTCCGTTATACACCAGATCATAGAGAGCTTCATCATCACCATCAGTACAATAGCCTCCCGATTCTGCCGTGTAGAGAGAAAGACGTACGACGTTTACATTCCAGTCATTGCGCAGCTCTTGAAAGCAGGATTATCTCTGTTAAACTCCGTAGATCCCTTCGAGCTAGCCGATGCGTTTTCACTTGATGAAGCCTGCTGAGATGTTTGACTCTCATTGTTATCCCCATCGGATCCACCAGCACAACCCGTCAATAATAACGGGACCAACAACAATAATGACACCAATGCAATCGCTGTTATCACTAAAGGAATACGAGAACGAGAATGAGAAACTCCACAGATGTCACAAGAGTCATTCCAGTGATGTTGGAAGTGCTGAAGATACATTTACTGATCCGCACCGCAGGGATGGGCGGCCTCAATAAGAGCACGATCATGCACTACTGTCTCGTAATAGCGGAAGCCGCCCGCAAAGTTATACGCATCATATCCGTTTCCAGCCAAAATGCGACATGCAACATAACTGCGCAAACCACTTTGACAAATCACATACACGGGCTTTTTGGGATCAAGCTCATCAATCCTGTCACGCAAATCATCAAGCGGAATATTCACAAATCCAGGAATAGACCCACGCGCAAACTCACCAGGTGTACGCGCGTCAAGAAGCGTGATAGCGGGATCTGGCTTGAGCATCTCAATTTGAAGCTCATCAAGCTGGTCTAAATACCACTGTCTCACAATGCCTTCTTCAATATTTTCAATCATAAAACCAGCCATATTGACCGGGTCTTTTGCCGATGAGTAAGGAGGTGCATAAGCAAGATCAAGATCCTTAAGATCCGTTGCGCGCATACCTGCAAAGATGGCGGTTGCTAACACATCAATACGTTTATCAACGCCTTCATATCCAATGATTTGAGCGCCAAGTAAGCGATAGGTCTCTTTCTCAAACACCACTTTCATGGTCATAAGTTTGCCGCCTGGGTAGTAGCCAGCATGACTCATAGGAGAGAGAATAACATGATCTACCTCAAGTCCTGCTGCACGCGCCACGGTCTCATTAACACCAGTGGAAGCAGCGGTAACGTCAAACACTTTGATAACACTGCTGCCTTGAGAACCGCGATAGGTGCTCTTGAGACCGCAAATATTATCAGCTGCAATGCGGCCTTGCTTATTTGCGGGACCCGCTAGAGAGATAAGTGATTCTTCACCCGTAACGAGATGGTTCACCTGAACCGCATCGCCCACGGCATAAATATCGGGAGCCGATGTTTCCATATGATCATTAACAAGGATGCTCCCCTTGATACCCATCTCAAGTCCCGCCTCTTTAGCAAGATGCGTATCAGGCGTTACCCCAATGGCAAGAACAATCATGTCAGCAGGGAGCGGATCGGCATCTTTAAGGAGCATCTCAACCCCATCACTTGTTTCCCTAAATCCTTCCACAGCATGACCGAGCGCAAGCGTAATACCGTGCTTGCGCGCCTCAGCATGAATAAAGGCAGCCATGTCAGGATCAAAGGGTTTCATGAGTTGTTGAGGACGCTGAACAATAGTGACCTCCATACCAAGTTCGCGCAGGTTTTCTGCAAGCTCAAGACCAATAAAGCCACCACCTGCAATAACTGCCGTACGCGGATGGGTCCGATCAATAAACTCCTTCATACGAAACGTGTCTTCGACCGTACGAAGCGTAAAAACATGCTCAAGACCAACACCTGGCAAGCGTGGCTGCGTGGGCTTTGCCCCTGGAGAAAGAATGAGTTTGTCGTAGGCCTCATCAAACTCTTCACCCGTAATGAGATTCTTAACGCGTATAAGTTTGCTTTCAGGGTAAAGTTCGATGACCTCATGATTGACGCGCATATCCACATTAAAGCGACTCAAAAAACTCTCAGGTGTTTGCAACGTAAGCGCCTGAGGATCTTCAATGGTACCGCCAATGTAATATGGAAGACCGCAATTAGCATATGACACATAGCCTGATCGTTCAAAAACAACAATATCGGCGTGCTCATCAAGACGACGAAGTCGCGCAGCTGCTGTTGCTCCTCCTGCTACTCCCCCTACAATAACTACCTTCATAGTGTCTCCCCTTCTGCTACTTGCCTGACCGCACGAGTCTACCTGACAGTTCATAATGCAGTTTTTGTTTTAGTTGGCATGGTATCAGATTTTCTCGCTTTAAAGAGATTCGTACCTCATCGAACCAATTCATAGACACCTCATCCATTGCTACATACCACCTATTCTTGTTACTGCTAGAATCATTACCGAATAGGTCATGTTCTGTAAAGAACGTGAGTAAAGAGCATGAGCCTATAAGCAACTTCGTAGAAAGAAGAGTAACCATGGATCGTTTAAAGGGCAAAGTCGCAATTGTTACTGGATCAACCAGCGGCATTGGCACCGGCATCGCAAAGATGTTTGGTGCTGAGGGCGCAAAAGTTGTTGTATGCGGTCGCAATGAAGAGCGCGGTAACAAAGTCGTGGAAGATATTACGTCACAAGGCGGAGAAGCATATTTCCACAAATTTGACGTTACCCAACCAGAAACCGTTGATGCACTGTTTGCTGATACCAAAGAGCGCTGGGGTTCAATCGATATTTTGGTTAACAACGCTGCTGGCATGGCACTAAAAGATGGTCGTGTTGATGAGATTTCTCTTGAAGATTGGGATGCCGTATTCGCAAGTGATGTTCGCTCAACCTTCTACTGCATCAAGACCGTATTGCCATATATGCAAGAACAAAATGGTGGATCTATTATTAATATTGGTTCTATGGCTTCTTGCGGCGGGGATCTCGGTTCTACCGCCTATGCTTGCGCTAAAGCTGGTGTCGATATGCTCACTGAATACACTGCCCTTCAATATGGCAAGCAAAATATTCGTTGCAACTGCGTACGTCCTGGCCTTATTGTTACCCCTCAAAATGAAGCCAAGGTTCCTGATGCATTGAAGAGTATCTTCTTAGACAACATTGAAGTAACCCGCTACGGCAAGCCGGAAGACATTGCCGCTATGTGTGTTTACTTAGGGTCTGATGAGAGCAGCTACTTCACTGGTCAAGTAGTAACGGTTGATGGTGGTCTTAACGCACACGTTGCTACCGTAGCGCAATTCCGCGCACTCGCTTCTCGCACCTGGTAATAAACAGATTGACAGCAAGCGCTATTTAACAACAAGCACTATTGTATGAGGGAGCACACCAGATGCTCCCTCATTATTTATGCGTACCATATACCCCTACACAAGAGTCGACGCATCAAATGCTCACCTTAATTATTCACGCCCATTAGTCGCGTAGCTACTCGCGCGACTCAGCAGCAAGTTTTGCTGCCGCCTCAGCGCGCGCTCGACAAAGATCAGCCCATTTGGGCATCTTATCGAGCGTTCCTGCTAACTCTTCAAGCACCACAGGAATATCAATTCCTTGCGGACACATCTGTACGCACATTTCACATTGGATACAATCTTGTGCACGTTGTCCTTCAGGTACCGCATCCATTTGCATTGACACCGTAAAACTTGTATCAAATTGCAGGTCATTGTAGGCATTGAGCATCATAGGTATATCAATCACTTGTGGACATGCATCCACGCAGTAGCGACAAGCCGTGCACGGCACACCACTTTTCAAGGATTCTGCTATTGTTAACAAAGCATCTTCTTCTGGTTTAGTAAGAGGCGATGCGGTTTGAAAAATCTGACAATTCTCCTCTACCTGAGCGAGATTAGACATGCCACTCAAGATGGTTTTCACGCTCTCAATGCCAAGTAGCCATCGGAATGCCCACTCAACAGCCGAGCAAGTTGCTGCCGTTTTATCTCCATCGTTTAAGCTATCAGCACCTGACTGCATAGTGTGCAGTTGTTGCATTTGCGTATCACTCAAAGTAGCAAGCTTACCACCACGCAAGGGTTCCATAACGACAATAGGCATCCCAACATCTTCAAGAAGTTTCGTTTTTTCAGCTGCATCCTGTAAGGTCCAATCAAGGTAATTCAGTTGAATCTGACAAAACTCCATGATGTTATTGTTTGCAAACAGCGCTGCTGTTTCGGGGTCATGCTGCTCAAGTTCAGCATATTTACGTGCACCGTATTCAATAAAGCGCTTCAAGGTTTCAGGACGTCCATGGCATGAAAAACCCAAATGGCGAATTCGTCCGTTCTTTTTCTGCTCAATAAAATAGTCCGCAATACCCCATCGCTCATCTAAATACACGTCAATTGAGGCCTCATAGATATTATGCAAAAGATAAAAATCAAAGTAATCAACACCACATTTAACAAGTTGTTCTTCAAAAATAGGAGCAGGATCGTAAGCATCAGCAATCTGATGACCGGGATATTTAGTTGCAAGATAGAATTGATCGCGCGGATAACGTGCAAGAGATTTTCCAAGCACAATCTCTGACATCCCACCATGGTAAGGATAAGCTGTGTCAAAGTAGTTAACGCCTGCCGCAATAGCCGTGTCAACCATAGCGTCAACCGCCGCCTGATCAACATTTGATGCATCATTGTCTATAATTGGCAGACGCATTGCTCCAAAGCCAAGTCGCGCAATGGTATCGCCCAGAAAATCGTTTGTTAGCATATATCTCCTTGATCTTCGTGTAATACGCCCCATAACGGGAATGGGCCGATTTTATAACACTGCGTTTTTATAGCACTGCATACTGAAAAGCCCTGAAGACATTGTAATATAAAAGACAAAGTGTTACTAATGTGCGATTCGCTTACAATAGTGTTATTTCATTACGCAACAAAACAAGCGAACAGAATCGATTATGACCTACCAATCTTTTCCCTACCATATTGAAGAGATCCATCTTGAATCTAATAAAAAATTACTCTCAAAGATTGTCTCCTGTTGGCGGCAATCAGTAGAAGCGACACATGACTTTCTTACACTAACCGATATTGAGCACATCGCTCGCTATGTTCCAGATGCAATTAAGTCCGTTACTCATCTTGCTGTCTGCTTTAAAGACAGCAAGATGAGTAATGAGTGTGATTCTGGGAGACTTAGCAATAGTTTTCATACTAATTGCAATCAAACAAACAATGATGAATCAAACGAATCAGACTACGTTGTAGGCTTTATTGGAATTGAAAAAGCAATGATTGAAATGCTTTTCATCAATCCCGTATTTCGCGGTCAAGACATCGGAACTACCCTACTTGATTACGCTATCCAAAAATACAATCCAACATTTGTTGATGTTAATGAGCAAAACAAACAAGCAGTTGGTTTTTACGAACAGTACGGATTTATCGTGACTGGGCGATCAGAAACCGATGCGATGGGTAACCCTTTTCCTATCCTCCATATGCAACTACGCAAAGATTCTCGCTCTAATTAAACTACCCATCAACCCGTCAATGGCTACCAGTAAATATGATGCATTTTTTTAGATAACACTCACCCTTTGCTTACAATGAGTCTTGATGAGCTATGGCGCCTGTTTCCTCTTGCACTTGTTGAACCAAAAAGCGATTGGGTTCATTGGTACTCTGAGATGAAAACCATCCTCAAAGATCTCTTACATGATGTATCGGGTCTTCGCATACACCATATTGGCAGCACCGCCCTTACCAACATCAAAGCAAAAAACATTGTAGATATTTTGATTGAAGTCGATCCTTCCGAACCGCTTGATCAAATTGCCCGAATCCTAGAACAACATGGTTTTATCCGCATGGCAGCTGGACAATCGCGCATTTCACTTAATTATGGCTACACCCCGCAAGGTTATGCCGATAAGGTTTATCATATCCACCTACGCTATCGCGGGGATAACGATGAGCTCTATTTCCGCGACTATCTTACTGACCATCCGGATATCGCGCGCCAATACGAAACACTCAAGATAAACCTTTGCAAGCAGTGCGTGTTAGATCGTGATGCCTACACTGCAGGAAAAACTGCATTTATTCAAACATGGACTAAAGCGGGCAAGTCAGCATACAAAGGCCGCTATCAATAACTCGAGTTCTCAAAGCGTATTTTGACCAGTAATAGCATCGCTGGCATTACAGCGAAAGGTACGTCTTCATCATGCAACTTAACACACATGTGAAGAATTTATCCATCTCTTTCATTTAGTCCAACTTTGGTCTATTATAGTCCAAAGTTGGACTATTAGAGCAGGGAGTCTCTTATGGATCTTATGGATAACGAAACAATCTCAAATAAAGCTTCTAGCATAGCAACCGATGCTCAAACTATTAATCGTCTTTTTGAACAGATGAACGAGCTCTACAATGCGGTTGCTCGCAAACGCAATTTATCGAGCAATGCTTTCAGCATTCTTTATTCACTCTAT
This sequence comes from uncultured Eggerthella sp., assembly GCA_900542265.1. Taxonomy (GTDB): domain Bacteria; phylum Actinomycetota; class Coriobacteriia; order Coriobacteriales; family Eggerthellaceae; genus Anaerotardibacter. The sequence goes on from UQML01000013.1 coordinate 46,856, forward strand.
GAACTGTCTCTTATACACATCTGACGCTGCCGACGA
>UQML01000014.1 GCA_900542265.1 uncultured Eggerthella sp.
GGATATTCATTTTGCTATTGCAGGTGACGGTCCATTAAAAAACGAAATTCTAGACAGCGAGTTAGACACCGTTCATCTTGTGGGTAAACTTGACCAAAGTTCAATAGCATCTCTCCTTGCATCTGCTGATATATTTTGCCTTCCAACACGCTCAGAGGGATTTTCTACATCGCTACTTGAGGCTGCTGCAAGTGAAACTGCCGCAGTAATTACTGATGTTGGTGGGGTTGCAGAACTTATACCTAATAAAGAATACGGCATAGTTATTCCCAACACCAACACTGAAACTATTGCTGAAGCGATATTAAAATTAGCTGACAATGATATTTTGCGCCTCAATATCGCAAAAAAAATCAAATCTCATGTCGAGCAAAACTTTTCCTGGGAAAGCACTGCAAAAAAAATTGAAATAGCCTGCCAATTAGCGCAAAGGAGAAACAATGATTAGGGTTCTTCATGTTATAGGCGTTATGGATCGCGCGGGCGCCGAAACATTCATCATGAATGTATATCGCAATATAGATCGTTCTAAAATCCAATTCGATTTTTTAGTTCATACAGAAAAAGAAGGCGACTACGATAAAGAAATTAAGCAACTCGGAGGAAAGATCTATTCATTACCGCGATATACGGTTTTAAATTACCCAATTTACAAGAAAAAATGCGATGACTTTTTCTCGGAACATCCAGAATATCAAATTGTTCACGGACATATTGGAAGCTGTGCTCCAATTTACCTTCAAATCGCAAAAGAGCACGGCTGTTTTGCGATTGCACATAGCCACAGCTGTATGTGCCAGGGCCGAGGTTTATATTCTTTTATCTTCTCAATAATGGCCAAACCAGTAGCACATATAGCCGACCATTTCTTAGCATGCTCCGACGATGCTGGGATAGACAGATTTGGACCTCGCATCATCAAACAAGAAAATTATCAAACCATCAAAAACGGAATTGAACTAGGTAGGTTCGCTTTCTCCTTGGAAAAGAGAAAAGAGACTCGACGTCGACTTGGAATTGACGATAGCACTCCAGTGTTTATTCATGTCGGTAGATTTAATTCTGTCAAAAACCACTCTTTCCTACTAGAAGTCTTTGAAAAGATACTTAGAATTCTTCCAAATTCTATACTCTTGCTTATCGGGAAGGGAGAGCTGGAAAGGGATATTAGAAAGCAAATTGAGCAGCTAAACATAACGGAAAATGTATTATTGCTAGGAAGCCAATCTAATGTTTCGCCTTACTTAAGTGCTGCAGATGTCTTTATTTTTCCTTCCATCTCCGAAGGTCTATCGATTTCAACAATTGAAGCGCAGGCATCAGGCCTTCCATGTGTGGTGTCATCAGGTGTTCCTGATGAAGCACTTATTTTGCCTCATGTAAGCAAATTAGACTTAGAGCTAGGACCAGATGAGTGGGCTAAAGAATGTGTTGCACAATATCAGGAGAGGCGAATCACGCTTCGACCTGATAGCGCACTAAACATGAAACAATACGAATACGACATCACTGACACGGCTCGAGAACTTCAGTGTCTATACGAAAATCATCCTGCTTAGTTACCTTACAGTTCGAAGCAGCTTTTTTTCGGCAAAATGGATTCAAAAGCTTCTTTTAAAGAGGAGACGACCTGATCAAATTCACTATCGGCAATGTTTCCGTCATTGATACAAATAACCTTCCCCTTCTGTTTGACAATATATGACGCAACTTGGTCAATTTTGTTTAAAGTCAAATCTGAGGCATAAAAAGCACGTCCATACCCTTTTATACTCTGGGGATAAAATTCTCCCTCTACAGTAGCCCAGTTCTCAATCAGCCAATGATTAACACCCGTTGAAGTACGAAAACGATTACTACACTCTCGATCTAATGTCTCCCACTCCTTGTTCCACACCTTTTTAAAATCACTTTTTTTATAAGGAATTGGCAAATGGGATTCGTAAAAACCATAAAAAGCAGGAAAGGGCATCATTAATAGAGTACTTAAGTTATTGACGCCGTATTTCGGATTAAACCACTTAGAAAAATTCTTCAATACGCTTTTTCTCATGGGAAAATAATCGTTAATTACAGCAGTGTTATTGAACGGATAATAAAAGAAGTCGCCTTTACTAATACGATTTGGCACATGAATGCCAAAATGGCGTGGTAAACCCTTTTTAAAAAAATCTGATTCTTTTACTGGGGAAACCAAAAACATATCATCATTAAATAAAATAAATTTATCCGCCAGATCAGGAATACGATGAAAGTTCAATTCGATTGTGTTGCTATTAAAAGTTGGTAGATATTCTTTAGGAATATAATCTTTGTGATTAACCACATTTAATTTCTCACAACTTGTATTGAGCCAGCTCGGAATATGACCACAAGTAACAAAATGGACTTTAGATATCCAAGGTGCAAAATTTTCAATCCCCCTGAAAAAATATGGCAGCAAAGACCAATCACGATACCATTCATCTCTTAATTCCTCACCAGAATACTGAGCTCGCTCTTTAAGCCAATCAAGGTCTGACCCATCAACCCATGGAATAACGATATCTACCCTTGAATCTCTCATATTATTTCCTTATTCCGATTAGCAACTAGTTCAATAATTGATTTTTGTTTTATTATAATAATCTCTAAACGATTCATAGACTCATTCAGAGGAGCTCTATTTATGCCGACCATATCGGTCATCATTCCTGCATATAATGCCGAGAAAACAATTACATTCGCAATCCAGAGTGTAATTAACCAAGATTTCGAAGATTGGGAGCTCATTATTATCGACGATGGCTCTACCGACCAAACTTATACGATCTGTCGAGAGTTTATTTCTTGCAACAAGATACGTCTAATCCATCAGGAAAACGCCGGTAGATCAGCAGCTCGCAACGAGGGAATTGCGAACTCGTCTGGATACTGGATAACTTTTTTAGATGCCGATGATACATTATTTCCGGATTCTTTATCTACGCTCTTGTCTGCAACAACAGAAGACACTGGTATCGTTTGCGGAGGCTACACTACACAATTTCAAAAAACGCCTACTCCATCCAAGCAGTATATATATAGAGGTATAGATTTTGCTAATTTGGTTCTAAATCCTTGCACTCAACCATCTATTGCAGCAGATGATAACTATTTCGATTCCCTTTTTGAACGCACTATATGGGGAAAACTTTATAAAGGCGAACTAATTAGAGGGTGCAATATCTCATTTTTACCTAACTTACGATTTGGAGAAGATGCATTATTTAATATTCATGCTGGGCTTTGTGCAAGAGAGATTAGAACTATTAACCACATCTCGTATTACTATAATCGCGAAAACGAAGGAACCACTCGCCATTACAACTCAGAAAACGTTAATTATGTTATTGACTTTGCCAATAAATCGTTTGAGTTTCTTAGCTTTTTAAAGAGTAATTACCCTATACACGAAAAAGATATCTATTACTTCATAGCCGATGAATTTATGCGGCTTTTGCACAGAACTGCTAATAATCCGGTTGACTTAAAAACCGCAACAAAGGATCTCAATAATTGCTACGCATCTCCCATCGTCAAAGAATCATTGAAATACTACGATCGACCATCAAAAGCTGGAGCCGCCGTTAAAAAGCTTTATATCTTCTTAATACAACACCAACACACCACTATGGCAATCATTATAGAAAGAATCATTTACTACATAACAAAGAATGTTATCCTAAGAAATTAATTCATTTGGCTTCTTATTTTCAACACAATAATTAACTCGACTATAGCTATAAAACACTCCACTACCAACGTGGAAATTGCTGCTCCAAAGGCGCCATATACAGGAATCAGTATTAAATTACCTATAAAGTCAATAACCGCAGCAAAGCTATAAATAACCATACAATACTTTTCTTTGCTAAGAGGGACCAACACCGCATCACAAAAAATAATAGAAAGTCCGATTGGGATAATTGCAAGTGCAATTATGGATAAAACAGGTCCAGACCCAGCAAAATCGATGCCTGCATACCAAGAAATAAGAGGAGTAGCAAAGATTGATACAATGATTCCAACTACAATAGACGCACACAACGTTATAAATATGCATTTTTTTAGAATCGTATAGTATTCCAGATGTTTTCCTTGTGCAATCATATTAGAAGCACGGGGTAACAACACTCCTGTAAGTGCTGATATTATTGCCACCAATGCAGCCTTTATATTGATAGCGGCTGTATAATAACCAACTTCTCGATCAGTGCTTAAAAAACCAAGCATTGTGGTATCTAGCATGGTGTATACAGAAATCGCGGCAGTAATAAAGAAAAAGACAAACAATGGTTTTACATGAACAGCTGCTTCACGAATAGTTTTCATTAGTCGCTGTAACACAGTGACTAATGAAAAAGAGTAGTGAGTATGACCCACTCCATGCCTATCGACCGATAGGTTTTGCTTGAGAATATGGAGCATATAAAAGAAATTGATCAAATTTGCTACAGCTGAAGCAGCAACAACCAAACCTGCATACACTAAATAGTCATTTGGCGTATGAACTAAAAAAATCACTCCTATTAAACAGACAAGCTTAACTAAAACTCCTCGGATAGTAATATAGCTATACTGTTCAATACCCTGAAAAAACCAACCCACACCTAAGGTATTACAAATAATCGTAAAACTATTAATCAATAGCAGTATTCGATTCTGCTCAAATTTTTCCACCAGAAACAATGAACCAATAAAACATACAAGAGATATGAATGTTGCTATACAAGTGATTACTAATATCTCTTTAGTTACTTTATTTAATTCTCTAGCGTTGTCTCTCACTCTGGCTACAGTTCGAACACCGTACCTATTAACACCCAACATACCAATAAGAGAAAACCACGAAGCAATACTTATTGCCCAATTGCACAAACCATAAGCATCTGAATAGAGAGCTCGGCTCACTATAGGAAATGTAATTAGCGGGAACAACATAGATGAACCTGTCAGAATAAGATTCATCACAAAATTGAATTTAAGAGAATGTATTTTTATTCCAGCCAATTTAAACCATAACGAATCAAAAATAAGGGTTATTTCTCAACAACCGACACGATACAAGATCTATACAGAACATCATTATCAAGTGTACAATCGCCGAAATAGCCCGCTTCATTTACATATTTCCCTGGTATTGGAACTTTCTTCTGAGCCCCCATCAAATACCATTCGTATTCTATATCAAAATGTCCTATGTCGATAATTTGATATCCATCCAAACATAAATCAACAGCTAAAGCACTCGCAGTTGGACCCAAACACGCAAGGACAAGCGTATCTCTTGTAGCATGTTCTCGAATCCTGTCTTTAATCTCACTATAGCAAGAGAAAGCATTCTCAGCAGGCGCTATAATTCTTTTAACCTGATTTGCATTAGACAGCAAATCATTGCCTACACCAAATTTTGTTCTTTCGCCTTCAACAATAAGAACATTTCGTTTATCCCAAATTGATTTAACTAGCTCAATTTGCTGAAAAGCCTTTTCTTTATCAAGATAATCAATATAAGGGCGCGTTATATTCGTATCAACATACCTGCGGTCTTCGCTGATGGTATCCCGTAACCATTGCCGATTAATGACCGAATAACGTCGCCAAAAGTTTCTTGCATAAGGAACACATGCAGTATTGTCTTGCATTAATGCCGGTATACCTAACAGAAGATTAGTAGACCGAACGGCAAATGCCTCCGCAAGCTTTTGCCTCAATTCAGGTGATGGTTTTTGAAAATTACACTCGTCCTCATTTGAGTTCATCCATCGGAACTCCCCGTCACCAAATCGCGATAAGGAAAACCCCTGATTCTTAATTAGATCAACAGCCTCCTCATTAGACATAATATCCCATTGAGGCAAATTGCATATTTTATAGCGTAATCCCCAATAATATGTTGTCATCTTTCCGATAAAAGCAGACAGAGAACCCATGCATCTCCCACCAACAGTGAATCGTGTTCAACTTAGTTATATATAACAACTGTAGTTCCAGCACCTATATTGTTATAAATCCACTGCGCTGTAACAGGTGACATTCTAATGCATCCATGCGAAAGACTTTGACCCAACTCGTTATCAGACGCAAGCGTTGTGTGGAAGAAATACCCACCTTTTATCTGTGTGCAATAACGTGCACGGCTATCAGTGCTCAATACCGGACGCTTAAACCCAGTTGTTCTAAAGACCCCTGTAATAGTTGGAGAGCTTGGTGCGCCAGTCACACAACTCCAATAGTTTTGTAGCGACCATCTACCTGCTGCGCCCTTAAAAACACCTACTTTATGAGTTGAACGGTCAACTGCTATCAACCATTGGCTTCCACTGCTACAACCATTAATTCTGTTCTGCATAGCTTGTCTATCGGGAGGAATAGGATTGTAAGTTGTCGCGCTAAACCTAACCTTTTGATTGGCCGAGTTCGTGTCTTTCGCAATAACAATATTGACACCATTATTAGGAGTAGATGCAAATGTCACTACAAGCGTTCTGTCTAGAGCAGACGCAAGCTTAAACGTAGAATCGTTGTTGGTTACTAAGAACCATTTTTGAGCAGCGGTCCCATTTGAAGTGTATTGCTGTACGTTAGTTCCACTTACTTTTTGCGCACTCTTAACATCTAAAGCTTTTCCACTTTGAGCATTAATAATGGTGTAACTACCGTCACCATTTTGAGTTATACGCCATTTTTGAGCGCCTGAATTGTTGTTAGCGTAGGATTGAACATTCGCGCCATTATTGCGAGACCCAGATTTTACATCTAGGACTTGATTGCCATTTTGAGCACTCTTAATAAAATAAACCCCGTTTGAAAGCAGATTTGTTCCTACAAGATTAAAGCGCTGTGCTGCCGTTCCATTAGAAGCATAGCCCTGAACATTAGTTCCATTGCTCGTCTTTGCTCCTGCAACATCAAGCACTTTATTGTATTTCATATTAGTGAATACGGTTCGCCCTGCGCTAATTGATGCTCGCCAGTATTGGGATTGATCGGCTGTTTCGTTTCTTTGGCACACATTTCCGCTTGCATCCATAGCAAGCATTTTCCCTGACACAACCGAACGAATGGTGTAGGTATTTTCTTGTCCAGAGACTAGCTGCACAGTCCATTTCTGGGCTTGACTATTATTGGAAGTATAGAGTTGAACATTTGCCCCATTGTTAAGAGAAGCAGAAGCAACATCAAGCACTCTTGAAGTGTTAAGGCCAGACTGAATTACATAAGTTCCGTTGTTGATCAGGTTAACGCGCTTAGTAAGTGAAAACTTTTGAGCGTTAGTTCCATTTGATTCATAGCATTGCAAATTGCGTGATTTCTCTGCCCTACCACCTGCAATATCGATTGCAAGACCATTAGCCTTATTGATAAAGGTAAAACTGCCATCTGAATTTTTCTTTGCTGACCAGAGTTGAGCATTTGTACCATTTGATTGATACTGCTGGATATTAGCTCCATTCATGATCGAAGCGCCTGATACGTCTAAAACACGTCCAGAGGCAGCCTGGATGCGATAATAACCATTGACATAGGTAAAGTGGAAGATCTGAGCATTAGTACCGTTATTAGTATAAATTTGAGCATTGCCACCATTTCCAAGTGAAGCTCCACTAATATCCCACACATATGAGCCATTAATCTTCGAAGATACCGTATAGTAGCCATTTGCAATCACTTGATCACACGGAGCAACATATGGATTCAGGGATTTGAAAACAAACTTTTGAGCATTACTGTTGTTGCCCTTATAAAGCTGTACTTTTGTTCCGTTATTGGTCTTAGCACCAGCGATATCAAGAGTCATTGTTCCATCAAGAGCAGAAACAAGTTGGATTTTTCCATCTGAAGTCTTTTTAGCAATCCACTTTTGAGCAAGCGTATTGTTTGATTGATACTGTTGAATCTTGGTTCCATTGGCTTTTCTGGCACCTGCAATATCAAGCACTTTTCCAGAACCAAGGTTTGTGATAACAACATAACCTTTCTCATCATGAGATACACGCCACTTTTGCGCATTGGTGTTATTGAATGCATAGAGTTGCACCTGAGCACCATTATTCCTAGTTCCACCAGCAACGTCCAATACTTTATTGCCGTTAAGAGCACTCACAATTACATAATCACCATTAGGCAACACATCAACACTTTCAGCTGCCAGTGCGGCAATCGCATTGTCTTGCTCATCAGCAGTAGGCTCTTGCGTTAAGGAATCGTTTTCTATGTCGGCTACATCTTCAGTATTGTCTTTAGCACTACTTACATTATCATCAATCAATGAGTCGGACGGCGCATTAGAACCATCAGTTTCTGTTGTATTGTTGCCTAAGTCAGGAACCGTAGCCTCTTTTTCATCAAGTGATCCTGCTGCATTGTCAAGCTGTTCTTGAGTAGATGCATCTGAATTGACAACATCGCTATCAGCGTAAGCAACTGCTGGCATCAAACCAAAAACAAGAAGAACTGAAACAACCACACACAAAAAAGATTGGGACGCCTTTTCCACGCCTGACCTCCTCAAATAGAATGAATGCTTAAATTCTATCGTTTGTTGAATACGAATTTCTGTGCGTTTGTATTATTGGCTGTATACAACTGGATGTTTGTACCGTTCTTTGTTTTTGCACCAGCAACATCAATCACCATAGATGGATTAAGAGCGGATGCGATTCGATAGGTTCCATTTCCAGCGGAAGTGATAATCCAGCGCTGAGCCAGGGTGTTGTTAGACGCGTATTGTTGGATATTGGTGCCATTGTCTGTTTTAGCAGCATTCACATCAAGAACTTTTTTTGAGTTCTCATTAGTAATGGTGTAATAACCCGTTGATTTGTCGTACGAAAGCGTAAATCTCTGAGCACCTGTGTTGTTGTTATCATAAAGCTGAATATTGCCCTTATCTTTCTTCGATGCTCCACTCACATCAAGCATCTTGTTCTGTGAAAGTACAGACGAGATTGTATAAGTGCCTGGCGCAATAGTCTGTGCATATACCGCACATTTAGTGATTGCAAATTTTTGCGCTGCCGTTCCATTGGTCTGATATAGCTGCACATTGGTACCATTTGCAGTCTTTCCGCCAGCAAGATCAAGCACATAAGAGGTATTTAGCGCAGATGCAATTCGATAGGTTCCATTAGACTCTTTTGAAACAACCCATCGCTGAGCAAGAGTATTGTTGGAAGAATACTGTTGTATGTTACTACTGTTAGCAACCTTGGCTGATTTAAGATCAATGGCTTTACCTGATCGCTCATTAACAATTAGGTAATACCCCGTTCTTGTGTCATAGGTAAAACGAAAATGTTGCGCGGCGGAATTATTGAATTTGTAAAGCTGAATATTAGCACCATCATTGCCTGATCCACCAGAAACATCTAGTGCAGTGTTATTGGATAGAGATGATTTTATGGAATAAAGTCCATTACCAATTGTGTTAGCGCACACTGCTCCTGCAGGCATACTTTGCATAAAGAAAAATTGCTGCGCAGCGGTTCCATTAGCCTCATATACCTGCACATTAGTTCCGTCAGCTGTTTTAGCACTGTCGACATCCAGAACAAAATCTGGATCTACGGCCGAGCAAATCTTATATGTCCCATTGGGCTCTTTCTTAATAATCCATTTTTGAGCTAATGTTCCATTTGATTGGTATTGTTGAACATTGGTTTTGTTGGCAGCAACCGCTGACTTTACATCCAAAACCTTCCCCGTATACGAATTAGTAATTGTGTAGTATCCAGAAGTCGTATCATACGAAAGTTTAAATCTCTGATTTAATTGGCCATTTGCCTTGTGAAGCTGAATATTTGTCTCATTGTTCATGCTACTGCCATATACATCTAAAACAGCTTTACGATCAATTGATGAGGCAATCATATATTCGCCTGGCTCGACACTCTTTCTTCTAAAAGCACCCGAATCGATATATGCAACGTTCATATCAACATAGCCACCAATGCCGTTAACGTTGCCACAATCCGAAAACTGCCAAATATTAGTATTAGCTACACCGCTGTCGCTTGCTTTATTTCCGCCAGGATAACGTGCTGCCCATTTGCTCCAATTTGAATTTTTAAATACGGGATCTGTAAGATAATTACGCCACCAATTCTGATTGGCATAAATCCCTACGTTGTAACCTTGAGCACCAATCGTGTCACAGAATTTCTTTGCCATCTGGCCAAGCTTAGCTGAACCAAAATTTACCTGAGAGTTATCTTCAAGATCGTAATAAACTGGAAGCGACATATTGGTTGAATTAAGACCCGCTTTCTGTAAAAACTTTAGTACATTTTTTGCTTCGCTCTCAGCGCTGTTTGATCCGGTAACGTTTTGAGCATAAGAATACAAATAAACGCCTACATCGATTCCTTGCGCACGTGCGCCCTTGACATTGTTGACGAATTGAGAATCTATAACATGGGTACGGTTGCTTCTGCTATAAGAGCCACAACGAATAATAGCAAACGTAATACCTTCTGCTTTAACTTTAGCCCAGTTAATATTGCCTTGATAAGAAGACACATCAATGCCAACCCGCTTGGCACCTGGGATAGCAATCCTCGTTCCTTGATCAGTTGGTTGCGCTTTCCATGTGTAGCTCGTCGCTCCATTAGACTTGTACCAGGTCGCATATGAAGCAACTCCATTGGCAGCTGCAAGTGGAGAAATAGACTGATCGAGACCCTCTCCTGTTGTTGCCTCAGGGGCTACTAATATTTTTTGCCCATTACTGTATCGCCAACTATTTGCTGGGTCATCAGAATCATTTGCTATGCTCTCTTAAGAATCACCCTGATCGTCTTGATTACTCGCTGCTTCAGTATCGTTACTTACCGAAGGATCATCTGCAACATCTGACTCGTTACCTAAATCTATTGCGTCTTTCTCAATGGGATTTGATTGATCTGTTGCATCAACCTCAATACTTTTCAGTTGAGCAAGCGCTCCTTCGGTGTTCAGTTTTCCCGCAGAACCATTATTGCTGGCCATTGCCTGAATTGGCTCAGCAGACTCTCTTAGAGCCGTCACGAGTTCATCAGCAGTTGCATTTTGAACTTGTGCGCGCAAATAAGCTAGAGCACCCGCGACCTGTGGTGCAGCCATTGAAGTGCCTGATGACGAGCTATACCCACCCTCATTATCCGTTGATAGGATATCCTCACCAGGAGCACTGATATCTTTCGCAGCATTACGATCTGACCAAGCAGATTCTATTCCCTCTCGAGACAAAGATGTGACCGCAATTGCTGAATCAAAATCAGCCGGATAGCATGTTTGGGATTTAGCGTTTCCCGCCGCATCTCCATTTCCGCCCGCGCAGACAGTAAGCACCTGATGCTTATCCCTCATTGAAGATATAGCATCTTCAAGCGCTTTATCCGCATCACTCTCTTCGGTACTGTAATACCCCAAACTTAGATTAATAGCAGCAAGATTAGTAAGTTCTCCCTTGCCAATCAACTCATCAAGATATGAATATGCTGCAAGCAGATCCGCTGTTGTGCAGATACCTTCATCATTAAACACTTTGATAGGAAGCAGTTTCGCATTGTGCGAGGCTCCCGCAATGCCAATTCCGTTATTAACCTCAGCCGCTAAAACGCCAGAAACGAGCGTACCATGCCCATTTTGATCACTATTTCCTGTGAGCGGCTCAGACGTTACTGCGTCGTAGGCATGCTTATTATCAATCTGATTCACTAAATCTGGATGATCCATTGCTATACCAGTATCTAAAACCGCCACCGAAACTACATCATTAGACTCTGCAAGATCCCATGCCTTATCAGTTTTGGTTGCTTCTAAATAGTATTGATATGCATCAGATTCCGATCTTTCAGCAAGAGGATCATTTACCGACATCACACTATAAGAGTAGTTTGGTTGAGCAAAAGCAACTTCTTCAGCAGATTGAATTTGGATAGCTGCTTCTCTTGGGTCAATTCCCTCTTCAAGAGTAACAACCGTCGTATCTAATTCGCTTTTAGAATTTGCAATCTTTTCTTGTTCTGTTGCCCCCAAAGCCTCCAAGGAAGCGTCCTCGGGATTCGGAAGCTTTCTCTGCATGTGAACATCAAGACTATCGGTGTCTAAAGAAAGCTTCTCGTCCAATTCAGGAACATCGTCTTTATACACAACTACAACTTCATTTGGAACAATGGCCGCATTGCCTCCTTCGGCATTTATGCCTGCCTCAATAAGTTGAGCCTCAGGATCTGCTGCATACGCCTTACCTGTATCCGGAAGAATGGGTACCAGACCCATAATAAGTACGACCGCCAGAAAGCAAGCAACTGCTCGCTTTTTCAACGGAAGGCACGAATCCGTCATATTTGCTTTTGGGTTTACAACAAACTGCTTCATATGATTCTCCGTAGAGTTTCTTAGTGCGTTTTTTGGTGAACTTAAAATATAGCAAATTTTCCTGGCATTACCACCAATATGCTAATTACAGCTTTCTTAAATAGTACTTTTGCGCTTTAGTGTTGTTGGAACGATAAATTTGTACATTTGCACCATTCTTTTGTGATGCTCCGGCAATATCCAATACGTAGCTCCGATCAATAGCTGAAGCGATTGTGTATCCGCTGCTATTACTACCTGTTATTGCCCATCTTTGAGCAAGCGTTCCGTTGGATTGATACTGTTGGACATTAGTTCCGTTTGCCGCTTTTGCTCCAGAAACATCAAGAACCTTTCCAGAATTAACATTGGTAATCACATAGTAGTTTGTCGATGGGTCAAAGTTAATACGAAACTTTTGAGCAACTGTTCCGTTCTTGCTGTAAAGTTGAGCATTCGCTCCATTCTTGAAAGAGGCACCTGCAATGTCAAGTGCCTTCGATGACAGCACACCAGATTCAATCACAAACGTGCCATTATCTATTGTTTTACCAGCGTCAGTTCTGGTGAAGAAAAACTTTTGTGCTTTAGTGTTGTTGGAGCGATAAATTTGCACATTGGCACCATTGCGATTTGCGGCACCTGCAACATCCAGTACAAAACTGCGATTAAGCGCCGATGTTATTGTGTACCCTATTTTAGAATCACCCGTTACAATCCACCTTTGAGCAAGCGTTCCATTGGATTGATACTGCTGAACATTAGTTCCGTTTGCCGCTTTTGCTCCAGAAACATCAAGAACCTTACCTGAATTTATGTTAGTAAATGTGTAATAGCCTGTTAGTGAATCATAGGAAACTCGAAATCTCTGTGCCGCCGTATTGTTATTTTGATAAATTTGTGTATTACCACCATTTGATTTTGAAGCCGCAGAAATATCGAGGGCACGTCCCGTATTTAAAGCAGTCTTTATAATGTAGGTACCAGGAATAATAGTTTGAGCTGGTACATTAGGATTAGGCTTTACCGTAGTTCCTGTTGCCGGAATAGATTGCGTTTCTTTGTACCCGCAGGCCGTGCAATTACGTTCTTTTATGCCTGCCACTGTTGCAGTTGGGTTTTTGGTCGTTTTCCAAGATCCAAAGCTATGATTGCTTGCATTCTCTTTTGTATTACACGTCGTACAGTATCTCCAATGCTGTTTTGAATCATGCTGCCATGTACCAAAGTTGTGGTTACTTACGCTGCTTTTCGCGCCACAAACCGTACAAACTTTCCAATGCTGTGAAACACTAGACTGCCAAGACCCAAAAGAGTGATCAGCTGAACTCTCCCTAAAGCCACAAACCGAGCAGCACCTCCAATGTTGGTTGGAATCTTGCTGCCAAGACCCAAAACTATGCTTGCCCACATTCCCTTTCAGACTGCAGGTTGAGCATAGCTTCCAATGTTGACTAGAATCATATTGCCAAGCTGCAGGGTAATTAGTATGGTTACATGTTACGAGCACAGAATAATAGCCGTTTGTAGAGCCGGTTTTTACAAATGTAACATCAACATTCTTATCGCTTAAATTCCAGTCCTCTTGGAGAAGTTGGTACGCCACTAAGGGGTATAAAATATCGTATACACTCGGATACATATTGTATTCAGCCGAAACAGTAAATTCTGTTTTACCAGCCGCAAGTTGATTCGCAATTTGTTCTTTTACAGGATCAGACCAACGCTTTATTTCACCTGATCGCAAAAAATAATTATTTTGATATGAAGAACAAAGGCGGTTACTTGCCGCCACATGATCACTATGGGCTGTCTTCATCAAATCATCCGTAAGCCCAAAATACAAATGGCGTAAATACAGATATTCGTCCTTTTGTTCCTCTCCATCCCACGTTAAATCAATCTGAGTCCACTGCCCATCAAGTTTTACACAACTCCAAACATGCCCATTACCTGTTGCCCTCTCACAAGGGATACCAAGCTTACTCATGATGAGGCTAAACGCTCGATGATAACTTTCGCATGTTCCTGTTCCGCGAGCAAGAACTCCCGACTCTCCATCATAAAGCAATGAATGATCATACGTAGCGTTATTAATTATTCGATCATGAACGTAAAGAGCTTTTTCATAGTCAGTTGCATAACCCTGCGCAAGACAATCCTGTGCAAAGGATGTCGCGATTTGGTCTACTGAGGGATAATTGCTATCAGCTATGGTAAGAGTCTTAACAATGCGCGCCGTCTCCCTTGTCATAGTATCCATAACATAAAGGCGCATTTGATAGGTTCCCGAAGCTACAAACGTATATTCAAATGTATTGCGCTCCGTATAGCTCATTCTGGTCCAGTCTGCATCATCGGTATAGCTACCATTTAGATTAACTAACATGTAATTCTGCAGATACTTATAACTTCCTGATCCGCCCGAAGCATGCATGGTGAAAGTTACAGGAACGCCACATTTTAAACTCGCTGCGTCATATTCCACACTAAGAGAAAGCGAACCTGCCGCCTGTGCCTCTATGTCGGCTTCATCACCACTGGTCTCGCCAACCTCACTAACTGGCTCTACAGATTCTTCTTGACTATAAACACTTTCCTCACCCTTTTGATTTGGCTCAAGTGCAAAAGATGCAGTAGGCATACATAATAATAGCGCCAAGATAATAGCCACAATCTTAGTAAATCTTTTATGCGTGATTGGTGATAGCTCTATGTTTCCTGATTGCATCATCAACCGTCCTTTATTCCTAAACTAGCTTTTTACTAATAACCAGCACTGAGCCAGGGTTCCATTGGGACTATACGTCTGCACTTTTGCCTTGTTGTAAGCTTTTGCGCCACTCACATCAAGCGTTTTCCCTAAGGGCGACGTCAGAACAAACCCACGAGACCCAATCGAAATCTTCCAATGCTGCGCAGCAGTCCCATTCGATGTATATTGCTGAATTGCTTTGCCGTTTACCTTTGAAGCTCCTGGAATATCAATTACCTTTCCCGAATTAATATTGATAAAGGTATACGTTCCATCTGAGTTTTTCGAGATCCTAAACTTCTGGGCAGCAGTACCGTTCCTTGAATATAACGTAATTGGCGCACCATTAGCTTTACTTGCTCCTGACACGTCAAGAGCATAGTTTGGATTCACTGCAGTTACCACCGTATAGACTCCTGGTGTAAATAAATCAGTCGCAGCAAAGGTCCATTGCTGGGCAGCCGATGAATTGGAAACATACACCTGAACATTCGTTCCCGAGGATTTTTTAGCTCCTGAAACATCGAGCACTTTGCCCGTCGCAGCATTAGACAAAACATATTTTGCTCCCGATGCAATAATCACCCATTTAGTAGCATCTCCCTGCAAAGGTTGCTGACATACATTAGATCCGTTAACACCTAAGTACATGCCCGAATTAACATTCTGTAAGGTGTAATAACCGCTTCCTGCAGGGCGGACATACCATTTTTGAGCAGCGGTTCCATTTGAAGCGTAAATTTGTGCATTACCACCATTCGTTAAGCGAGCCCCAGAAATATCAAGAACCTGATTGTTTCCAAGTGCACTAGAAATAATATAGGTTCCTTGTTTTATATCTGCCATTTGAGGAATAGAAGCAAATACGAACTTCTGCGCATTCGTATTGTTTGCTGTATAAATCTGAACGTTAGATTTATTTGCAAACTTTCCGCCTGAAATATCAAGAACCATATTGGTGTTCAAAGCGCTTCGTACGATAAAGCCACTTCCGCTCTTTACTGCAATCCATTTTTGCGCCTTAGAGCCATTAGATTGGTACTGCTGGACATTAGTCCCTCGCGTTGATTTACCGCCTGCAACATCGAGTACTTTACCCGACTGAACGTTAGTGAGTGTTATATACCCCAGCGCATCATGAGTTACACGCCATTTTTGTGCCCCGGAATAGTTATTTGCGTACAGCTGGACGTTTGCACCATTGGAAGTTGAGCCACCAGAAACATCTAACACATGGACCGAACTGCCAAGCGACTTAATACTGTATACGCCATCTGCAATCACGCTTTTATTTTTTATTGCAAGCTCATCAACCGCATTAGCAGCCTTAATAGTAAATGAAACTGTTTTGACGCCACTATAGCTTCCCATTCCTTTAATAATAACTTGCGCAGTGCCAAGCCTATTATTATTTGAATAGGTAAGTGTATAATCCTTATTTTTCACGAGTGTTTTAGTACCTATACGCACGGTCGGCACAGGAGAAACCGCCGAACCTGTATAAGTGTACGATGCGTTAACCCCCGTTATCGTAGCTTTTGAAACATCAGTTGAAGCGCCAATTTGAGACTGCCCCGTTCCAGTTTTAGTTGCAACAGCCTCCTTAACCGCTTTTTCAGCGTTAATCATGCCCCATGCTGTTTGTTCGTTCTTTTGAGTATTACGTGCAGTTTCCGTGAGAATCGTTTTCACCCCAGACGGAGTTAGCGAAGGGTTAACTGCGATCATCATGGCCGCTGCGCTCGATACGACTGGTGCCGCCATGGATGTACCTGTTAAGTAACCATATGCTGATGTAGACGAGCTTGTTGTGCTATAAATCTGGTATCCCGGTGCAGCAACATCACACCACGTACCGTACGTAGATCCACCTGCACCGCTATCATATGTCGCTCGACTTCCATCATTCTTGCAATTAATAACAGCAATAGTGGTGTCGTATGCTGCCGGATAGACTTTTTGAGTTGAATTGTAATTTCCTGCTGCGCAGACCATTACTACATTATTTGTATACAAGTCTTTACAAGCCGTTTGAAGCGTTGAAGAATCCTCGAATAGCCCTAAACTCAAGTTTACTACTCGTGCCTTATTGTTTTTTGCATATTGCATCGCTGAAACAACGTCATAAATATTGGCAGTTTCTTTATTGTCAGAACTAACGCCATTAAATGCGTCAATTGCAAATAGATCAACAATCTTATTGCTATATTTTGTTGAGCCTCCACTCGCCACTCCAGCTGACCCAACGCCATTGTTTGACTGCGCAGCCATAATCCCTGCAACATGTGTTCCATGGGTAGATGACGAAGTAATAGTTGAGTGGATTTTTCCATTTACCAATCCGTCACCTTGGAGCTTTTCAAAAGTAGTTTTTCTATTCGCTCCTTCTCCAGTAGCGACTATCTCTTTAGACAACGTAAGATTAAGAACGTTTTTTAAATCTTCGTGATCAACTTTAGCGCCCGTATCAATGGAAGCAATCCGTGTAGTACTTATGGATTGAGTTGCAAGATAATTCCAGGCCTGTTCCGCAGAAATTGCATTTAAATAATCGCGCGCCTTACTATATCCTGCATCATTAGATTGAGTAAAGGCAACTGGATCATCATCGAACAAAGAAACCGTGTAATTGGGTTCTGCATATACAACTGCATTATCTTTTTCTATTGCCTCTATTGCAGTAGCTACTGTCATATCTTCAGAAATGGTAACAAGCGACACCGTTCCAGCGCTAATATCACCAGCAGCGCTATCCAGTTCAGCATCAATAGCACTAGCAGCTTTTGCCATCTCATGTTCTGTTGCGGTTTCGTCATACACTACAATCATTTCACCAGGAACATAGCCCAACTCTTCTTCTGGGGTACTCAACTCTTGTAGCGCTGCAGCCTTTTCTGCTTCAGAAATCAAGACTGCCTGATTATCTTCTAACGAATCATTATCCGCAACAACGGTATTATCTGAGGTTGTGCCATCTGAAACCATACCATCTGATGCGTTTTCTAGTTCCGAATCACCTTCATTGGCTTCCTGTTCAAAATCAGCATCAGAGCCAACAAGAGTTACCGTGTTTGAATCTGCCTCAGATACGCTATCAGCAAAAGCAAGATTGGTTGGCAAGCATAAAGTACTCACCAATATAATTGATAAAACAAGATTCAATAGACGTGGAGCCCGAATTTCCATATCTATCCTCCCTGTAAATATGTTTGCCAATCATTCTAAAAATGGTCAGTGATTACATTATGGTAACATTTTCATTCCTATTTTTCATTCTTTGGCTACTTGAAATAGTTAATGTCGACCTAATGCGACCGCATAGGATCGCATGAGTCCATGCTGTATACCCAAAAGTAAACCACCTAACCAAAAATCCCCTTATAATAAGCTTTATTCCTACTGTCTACTCAAGGGATCCAAGTGAATAAACAGCACTTACTAAAACTCTCCGCAGCCGAAATCTTTTTCATTGTCGCAGCACTTATACTAATGATCGGCCACACTATCTATTGCAACTCATACAGTCCATCGAGGTCAGTAATCCTGCTTTCCGCATTAACTGTTGTTGCTCTAGTATCTTTACTGATTTTCTATTTTTTTCTTAAGTATTCGGAACGATCTAGAGATTGGATTTTTCTCGCTGCTTTAATTGGAATGGGACTTTTCTTTTGTTTTCTCTTTCCCCCTGGAACCGTACCTGATGAACTGCATCATTTTGAAAGCGCTTATTTGTATGCAAATGGGCTAGCAACTTTTGGTACAAGCACCCTTGACGTCAGAGCCGATGATGCAATTTTTATATCTGAAATGTCACGTGACATCAATCAAGAAAACTTCCGTTTTGTTGCAAGCAACATCGCACTCTTGGCATCAAACACTGATCTCACAACAATTACGACAGTCAGTTCTTTTCCGATTAGCGGAAATCCTCCACAAGTGCGCTTAGCCGCCGCATTAGGCATTTTTACTGGAAAATTATTTGGGCTTAGCTCTTTAATAACCTTTTATTTGGGTCGTCTTTTTAATTTAGCAAGCTACATAGCAATGGTTTTTATTGCCTATCGCATTACCCCAGTTGGAAAAAATATATTTGTAGCTATTGCGTTACTCCCTATGTCACTTCATCTTGCAGCATCATATTCGTATGATCCTGCCATTATGGGATTCGCCTTTATATTCTTAAGCCTTCTCTTTAAATGTATCTATCAAGACCAAGCAATTTCTCGCAGCACCATTATTGCTATGATCGTGTTTGCAATCCTTCTCGCACCCTGCAAGTCAGTCTATTCATTAGTTATCCTGCTTGTATTCCTTATTCCCAACAAACGCTTTACCCAAAACAAGCATGCATGGTTATTTAAGGGTGGTGTCCTACTTGGTGCTGCTCTTGCATTTTGGTTTATCAGTCAATCGAGCATTACAGGCATTACCTCATCCACTAACCCAGAAGAACATTTAGATAATCGCGGCGGCGTGCTCGGTCATTATTACGATTTATCTGACTTGCTTGCTGCACCTTACAGCACGCTCATTCTGTTCTTAAATACTTTCGACGAGATGTCTAGCTACTATCTCACCACCTTGGTAGGAGGCAGTCTTGGTTGGCTACAAGTCAATTTGCAACTCCCTAACTTTATGGTGTTTGTGCTTCTCATTGTTCTTTTGATCTCTTTACTCCCCACACCAGAAGACCAAACTGAGCCCTCAGTTCTCCAACGTTCTTGTTTCTTCTTAGTCTTCTTTGGTACAACACTTGGCGTTATTCTTTCAATGGTCATTGGGCATACTTTCGATACCGAAACAGTCGCGATGGGTGTGCAAGGAAGATACTTTTTGCCCGTTCTTCCCCTCTTGTTGCTAACATTGCGCACACAGACTATCCAAATCAAAAAAGAGTCTCGCTACGCAATCATATTTTTCTTGGTATGGTTTAATCTAATTTATCTTGTACGTATTTATGCCATGGCGCTTAATTTCTAATTAATGCCATCTTGGTTTGTGTAATCCCCTGTTATACAAACAATTACACAAACACAATGGGCACAACACACTAAATAACTCCACTTACAGAGAGGCTCAACAATCTTATGAAGGTATCGTTTGATTTAATGATTCGTGGCGATGGGGCTGCTTATTACCAGATATCTATTGCAGGTTGTTCTAAGCCAGACAAACTAGCGATTGAAGCTCATACAAGCAATGGAAATCCCTTTCCTGCCACCCTCATTCCTCTTACCCATACAGACAAACAAGACACATTTGTCATTGCAACACCTTTATTTGATGCTCCTTCAATAGATTTATCGCTTTCCTATCATGACCATAATGACTCGCGTAGCATTTGGAAAAAAACTGTCGCTAAAGACCAATTAAAGTGGAATTCACGCTTTGCTTATAAAGCAAGAAAAAAACAAGCTGTTGCTATTCGAGATATTGATCGAATTCAGCGAAAAGACAGCATCAATTTCACCACGGTGTTTTTTCATTTAAGCCACTTTACGAATCACACAGACGAATACATTTTAAAAGCTCTTCTCTCTACCCCAACCAGTGTTCAAGATCTCACCATTTCAATCATTGATGGAAAAGGAAATCCTGTTGAATTAAAGCCGTATTACGGAGAGATTCGCACCTCAAATAACGGTGTGGAAGAACGAAATTTACGCGCGTTTACCCTTCGTCTACCTTGTGACAACAAGACTTATATTCTCTTTTGTACTGACAGAGCTTCAGGACAAACAGGCTTTTTATGTCTTGACCCTATCTCAAAAATCCGAATCGAAGAACGCCAAAATCCTCATGATTATAAGCTTGCTTGGATTAGCAATTATGAAAAATGGTTTATGCAGCAAAGTAGTTTTTCGGCTGAGGAGCAATTTTCCTCAGCTACTACTTTCAGCATTGTTGTTCCACTCTATAAAACACCTACCCAATTCCTGAAAGAAATGATCGAGTCGGTACAAAATCAAACATATCAGAATTGGGAGCTTATTTTAGTTAATGCAAGCCCAGAAGATGAAATACTGCGCGATAATCTTGCCTTGTATACTGATCCACGCATCGTCATCATTAACCTTGATGAGAACAAAGGCATCGCAGACAACACCAATGTAGGTATCGAAGCTGCCCGCGGAGACTATGTTGCCCTTCTTGACCACGATGACGTTCTTGCTTGCAATGCGTTAGCGGAATATGAAAGAGTGATTTCTGCCCACGATGACATTGCCGTGATCTATTGTGATGAAGACCTTCTTCTTCCCGACAATATCCATGCTTTCCCACATTTTAAATCTGATTTCAATATCGATTTACTACGGTGCCATAACTACGTCACGCATTTTCTTGCAGTAAAGCGCGAACTAATACAGGATCTTTTATTACGCTCAGAATACGATGGTGCACAAGATTACGATCTTATTTTACATCTCTCTGAACAAGTTGATGCGTTCTACCATGTCCCTAAAGTTCTTTACCATTGGCGCATTCACGAACAATCAACCGCTGCATCAGCAGATAATAAGCCCTATGCAGATATTGCTGGCTGCAAGGCACTGCAAGCCCATCTTGACCGCATTGGTCTTAAAGGAACTGCATGCCGCACCGATCTCCCCTGTCTTTATAAGGTTGATTATGAAGTTGTCGATCGGCCTCTTGTCTCCATCATTATCCCCAACAAAGACAACATAGACACGCTGGACCGTTGTCTCAACTCTCTTTTACATAACACCAGCTATAGCAATATCGAAATTATCATTGTAGAAAATAACAGCACCGAAGATAAAACCTTTGCTTACTACAAAACGCTTGATAGTGGCCCACGCATCAAAGTAGTGACTTGGACGGATAGCTTTAATTATTCTGCTGTTAATAACTATGGTGCTCAATTTGCTCACGGAGACTACTTACTCTTACTTAATAATGACGTTGAATCTATCAATCCCGATTGGCTCACCTCCATGCTATCTCTTTGCCAACGTGAAGAGGTAGGTATTGTCGGCGCCAAACTGCTTTATCCCGACAACACTGTTCAACATGCTGGCGTTGCCATGCTTAAATGCTTCGAATCCTATGAGATTGGTGGCGCTATTCATGTCTTTGCCAACATTGATAAAGACGATCCCGCCTATCAGGCACGTGCTATCTTGCGTCAAGATCTATCGGCCGTCACTGCAGCATGTCTTTTAACAAAAAAGAAGCTCTACGATGAGTTGGGTGGCCTTGATGAGACCTTTGTTGTTGCCTACAACGACATCGACTTCTGTCTCCGCGTGCGAGAAGCTGGCTACCTCGTAGTTTTCGACCCAGAAGCAAAACTCTACCATTACGAGTCATTAACACGCGGCCCTGATGACTCAAAAACTTCTCCCGAAAAGTTTGCACGTTTTATTAAAGAACAAAGTTTACTTCGTGCACGCTGGAGTATGTATTATGCCAAGGGAGACCCGTATCATCCACCATTTTTTGGTATGTCAGTTAACTAGCGAGGATGCCGCCTAGCAAGCAAACGCCTCGATTAACGTGCGAGGATGGTTAGATGACAAAAGCTTAGTGTCACAAAACTAGCACAAACGCGAACAAAAGACACGTTCATCGAGACCACTTTGCGCAAGTCCATCGCCAATAAAAATAAGGCTTTGTATGGAAGATTTATGCTGCGCGAGATAGTCGAGCGCTGCCTGGATGCTCCCCAACTGCGTCTCATCAACAAGCAGCAAACGTCCTTTGCTATGGGCGATGGCGCTTCCGGCTGATTGTAAATCAAACCAATGTGTCGCAGAGCCCAAAAAAACTTGATGGCATTCATTGGCGCAAAGAGCTGAAAGGACAATAAATCGATCGTCCTGATTATGTTGGACAACCTCATACCCGCACTTTTCAACCTTTACTTTTGCATCGTCGGATTGAACATTGCGTTGGGTCTCAAGCAACATATTAGATTGGGCAGTAAAGTGGACATTGGATTGAGCAAGTAACACTTCTGCCTTTTCTCCAAGTACTAATGCCCTAAATTGCATAATACTCTTTTGCTCTATTTTGTCAGCACACCCTTCAGACAGCATAAGAACAGGTATGTCCTGCGCATACAGATAAGGCGACACCGCCATTGCTTCAGGATTATCCTCAAAACTTACCAGTAAGACTTCATTGTTCCATAACTCTCTTGCTTGTCCGTAGTCAAACACTTCGCAAGAAAAATCAAAAGGATCTTCATTAACGCCAAAAACCACAACCTCAGGATGCCACGGCAATGTATTAATTTGATCCATAGCTTCCTTCATGCAAAGACCACAGTCAAAAATAAAGATGGTCTCTGGTTCACAGTTATACAAATACGCCTCAACTGATTCTGGTATTGCCAAACGTCCAACAGGAAGAACCGGTGCTTGATACGCAGCAGCAAGAGCATTGGCCACTACTGAATTGCAATGCGTGCTGTCACAAGCAAGCGCTACCGTTTTTGGAGTTTCCTTACCCCATGCATTCATCACTAATTTAGAACAGATGGCATTAGCGTTCTCACCCGTAATGGTGGTAGCCAGCCCTTTTGGAATCTGCAATGAGCTTGACCCTACAATTGTTCTAAAAATAGCCTGTTCAGCATCCGTATCACCTGTTCTACCACCAAGAGCACCATAAATACGACATACTTCTTCGGCTTCACCCATCAAACGAACATGACCCTTTTCGATCCAAATGGCCTTATTGCATAAACGCGCAATCTGAGCATTGCTATGAGAAACAATCAGTACCGTGACACCATGTTGTTCAATAAGTTCACGAATGCGATCCTCGCACTTCTTTTGGAACATAAAGTCACCAACAGAGAGAACCTCATCGACAATGAGAATGTCAGGAATAATAATGGTCGCAATCGCAAACGCAATACGGCTTACCATACCCGAAGAATAATTCTTCATGGGCATATCAAGGAACTTTTCTACCTCAGCAAAAGCAACAATCTCATCAAAATGCTCGTCAATAAATTGCTTTGAGTATCCCAACAATGCACCATTAAGATAAATGTTTTCACGCGCTGAAAGATCCATATCAAACCCAGCACCAAGCTCAATCAAGGGCGCAATATTACCTTTAACTTCACAGGAACCATTAGTGGGATCTAAAACGCCCGCAATAATCTTTAAGATAGTCGACTTACCTGAACCGTTGGTTCCCATAATGCCGAACACATCGCCTTTTTTGACCTCGAATGAGACATCATCAAGTGCGCGAAACTCCTCAAAAAAGAGCTGTCGTTTAAGGAGCTGAATGGCATACTCTTTAAGGCTATTGAGTTGCTCAGATGCCATATTAAAGCTCATAGTGACATGGTCTACTGAAACAACCGTTTCTCGAGGATCATCCTCAAAAAGCGAAGAATCGCCAACTACCAACCGTGATGTATTTACATTTTCGGGCATGTCTTAGTCCTCGCTATAATTTCACTCAGTTCGATGGATCTGCATTCCGTGATTTTGCATTCCATGTTTCGTTGTGCTCCACTATACGTAAAGAATGAATTTCTTTTGCTGCTTTTTGAAGACGAGCCAGCCAATCAAAAGCATTACAATGCCTGAGACAACACAAAAAATCACATCGGCACCACTGGGTGCAGTGCCATACAGAACGATATCGCGGAAGAAATTTACAAAATGATACATGGGATTGGCATCCATAATAGGCACCATCCAGTCAGGCAAAATATCAACAGGATAAAAAAGCGGCGTTGCATAAGTCCACGCCATAATGAGTACGCTCCATAGATGGATTACATCACGGAAAAATACTGCCAGCGCGGCCAGCAAAAGACCAAATCCCAAACTAAACATAAAGAGAAATACCAGCAAAACAGGTACCAGAAGGACATACCACGTTGGAAGAACCTGGAAAAAGATCATAACGAGAGCAACGGCAATCAATGAGATGCCAAAATTAAGCAGCGCAAACGTGACTTTTTCTAACGGAAACAACACCTTATTGATGCGAATCTTTTTGATGAGCGGAGCCGAATCAATAATTGAATTCATTGCCGATGTGGTTGCATCAGACATAAAGGTAAAAAGGGTTTGCCCCAAAATTAAATACAGGGGAAAGTTTTCAATCTGGAAGCGAAAAAACGTCGAGAACACCGCCGATAAGACGATCATCATCAGCAAGGGGTTCAGCACCGACCAAACAACACCAAGCGCGCTGCGGCGATATTTAAGCTTAAAATCTTTACCGACAAGCGATGACAGGATAAACCAATCGCGTTTAAGTTTTGTCTGTGTTGCTTGAGATTCAGCCATATTACTTGTCTTCTCATCATCCTTCTTGATGTCATCGAACTTTAAGAATAGCACAGAGTAAAACCGAGTACGTAGACCACTAATAGTCAAGCGTATGTGATGCGGATAAGCGGGAAGATCGACTAGTGCCTGCTTTCCAACCTTTGTCTACTTACTATATTTATTTATGCCTAGATTTGTTTATGTCTAACTGTCAGTCTCCGAGCGCATAGTAAGCGTTGTTGCGTTTGAGATTTGGATTACCATACGGATCCTCATGCTCAAAAGGCTCGGGCCAACGCGCCATAAACAAGTCGCGCTCTTTCTCCCATCGCGCTTGCTTCACAGGGTCAGCAACTTCTCTACCACGAGATACAAACTCATAGTGATAAAGCTCAGCATACGGCGTAAAGGTAACTAAATAACCTGCTTGTTGAACACGCAGGCAGAAATCAACATCGTTAAATCCGACGGCTAGGGCTTCATCATACCCGCTCAACTCGTCAAAAAGCGAATGTGAAACCATCTGGCAGGCACCGGTCACTGACGAGAAATTACCTGGCCTAACCGCCTTGGCCAAGTAGCCCTCACGCTTTAACGAAAAGTCTTGATTGACATGAACCACGGCATCAAAAGGTCCCACTTCCATACCAGCGTGCTGCGTAAGATGGTCACGAAAATACAATTTTGCACCTACAACTCCCACTTCAGGACGTTGCAGATAGCCCACCATTTCTTCAATCCAGTCAGGCGTTATTACTTCGGTATCGTTATTGAGCAACAATAGATAGTCGCCTTGTGCTTGGCTAGCGCCAAAATTGATCAAAGCAGAGTAATTGAAATTGCCGTCTTTCTGCGGCCATTGCGTTATACGGATACGAGGGTCATATTGCGGCAGACGCTGATAATACTCGAAAGTTTCAGGGTCAACGCTGTTATTCTCTACCACAATAATCTCAAACTGAGAAAACGTGGACCGCTCAATAATAGACGTTATGCAGGCATCGAGCACATCGACATGATCTTTGTTCGGGATAACGATGCTAACGATGGGGTCATCGATGGGGTGTGGGGTGTCTGCAGCTGACAGCGCATAACGAACACGATAAACAAATGGCGTGTCAGTTGTTTCTACGCAAGCCGCAATATTGCGCGCATCAAGATGGCGCTGCAGGGCGATTTGGCCAGCACGTTCTGCATACGGCTTAACATCCTTGTTGCCCGTACTAGTTGACTCCTCATGAATGCGCCAATGATATAAAATGCGCGGAATATGAATAAGCTGGTCATCGAGCGCTTCAAGCGGCAAGTTTGGCAAATTTGCTAGATTTGTCGAACTCGACAAGTTTGATGAATTCGTTACGTTCGAAGAAGTTGACGATGAAGCCAAAGCGCGACGCACCATTTTGAGCGTCACGTCATAATCTTGAGCGCCGGAAACCTCATCGTCAGACAGGCCTTCCTCTAAAAGTGCCGCTCTACGTACCATCAAAAAGTGAGTCACATAGTTGTGGCTATAAAGCAGATCGATATTGATTTTCGACTTGAATGCAGGCTGGATGTACGTGCCCGCTTTTTCGAAAAGATCCTCATCACAGTACAGCAAGGTCGCGTTGGGGTGATTGTTGATAGCCTCAACATAATGGTAGAGCACATCGGGTTCTAGAAGATCGTCGTGGTCCAAAAAGGCCACAAATTCACCGTGCGCTTGCTCAATCCCGTAATTCGTATTGGTGACGATGTTGCCCTCACCGCCCAGGGGCAAATGCCTAATAGCTGATGGCTGATCAAGCTTGCGGCCATACTCCTCAGCACACTTGGCCGGCACATCAGAGATTGCACACGTAGCATCGACAAGAAGAAGCTCCCAATGAGAATAACTTTGCGCAAGGACTGAATCTAACAACTCCTTAAGGTAGCGTTCTTGAGAATTGAAGCACGGCACAATTACGCTAATCAGCGGCTCATGGGCAAACTGATGCGATCGCTGGCGCGCCAGCTCATCTTTGGTGGCGCAATGCGTCTTGAACCACTGCTGATAGGCCGCGTCATCCGCGCGCGCGTCTTTCATATACTTCCACGTCTCATATTTGAACGCCTCATAGGCACCCGGGTTGACCGCGCAAAAACCGGGCTGGATTTGCCCGCTTGGATCTGATGTGGCATTCTCACGAGTACCCTGTTTTGAGTTCGATATGACGCCCCCTCCAGCACCCTGCCTCGGATCTGATGCGACAAGCGTGAAATAGCGCTGATCAACCGGCAACTCAATCGAGACAAAAAGTGCATGAGGCATATCAGGGTCGACACTCTCTTGGAATTCAAAAAAATACTGCGTGAAGGCGATGGGATTGCCCACACCATCAAGCACCTGAAGTTCTGGTTTTGTCTCAGGAGAGCCCTGCCAACAAATGCGCGTACGCCAGATAATAGAGTCATCGCCTTCAAGATAACGCATGATTTGAGGTTGATAACGATTTTGCGTAAACCCACGTTCATAGTCGCGAATCTCTGCACAGAGTTCTTTACGCAGCCGATAATTAATGCGCGATTCCCATTTGATCTTCTCGTAATTAAACGTGATTGAACCAAGGCGTCTCACAGCCGGGTCTTGACTCACGACCTCAACGGTAATTTCTTTGGCATCCAGAAGTGGTATTTGCAACACCCAGATTTGGGAATCATCGGTTGGAAAAATCGAAGCCGGAAGCGAGACTGGAATCGAAGCCGAAGGAACAACCGCTGACACGTACGCACAAAGCTGCTCGTCAGGCCAGGCGTCTTGAATCTTGAGCTTAGCGTAAAACGACCCATCGCCCCGACAGCCACCAAGGTTCTTTATGCATTTGCCCATTTACTATCTTCCCATCAACTTTCGCACTACTCGTTTTGCAAATCCGCCCTGCTGACGATAAGCCCGCAACAACTGCTTGGCTTCCTTGTCAGAGAGCGTTGCTTCTCGCATGCTAGCGCATAAAATTTGCTTGACTGGTTCTGGCGCTGCGCTTTCTCGTACTGTCTCAATATTCCAATACTGCAACAAGATCGGCCGTATAAGACCCAGGATCTCATTGCGTTGACCTTGCGGAAGATCGAGCGCTTCATTAAGAAGGAACTCAACAACCCATTCCATCATGTGAGCTGGACAAGCATCCAACAGAGATTGTCCGCCGGCCGGCTTGTTAGCATCTGCCAAAATCACTGCGGTAATATCAACGTGTTTTTGCATTTTAGTGAACGGATCTTTGACCACCCTGTCCATTAAAGAGCCCTCACGCGCGACCCGATACTCATACAGCTTATTTGAGATAAGCACGGTTTTATGAGCGCGCGGATAAAGCGCAAAATGAAATATCTGATCTTCTCCAAACGCAACTGATTCATCAAAATAAAGGTTGTTATCACGCAGAAAATCAGTTCGTACCGCCGTGCGCCAAGCAAAAGGACGCGACATTTCCTTAAACAAAAGATCAGGATGAAATGGCTCATATACCACATCGCGCGGTGACAAATGCTGCGTAAGCCAAGGGTATGCCGCCTCTCGTGGATAACAATGCGCACCAAAGGTCACCACATCAGGCTGCTCGTTCGCAAACGTCTGAACAATGACTTCTGCAGCATCAGGCGTAAACCGATCGTCTGAATCCAAAAAACAAACAATAGGCGCTTTGGCAGCCTTAATCCCTGCATTGCGCGCAGACGATAAGCCGCCGTTTTCCTTGTCAATAATGACGATGCGCGGATCTTGTTCCTGACGGCACTCTAGGATCTTGCGCGAGTTATCAGTTGACCCATCGTTAACACAAAGAATCTCAAGGTCAGCACACGTCTGCTCCGCCAGCGAATCAAGACACCAATCAAGATAATCGGCCACATTGTAGACCGGAACAATTACGGAAAGTTTTGGTTTTTGCGCCATAGTTCCCCTCTAGCCTGTGTCGCTTCTTACGAACTTCCTCTTGCAGACTTTCTCTTGTGTGCTGCCTCTAGCGACGCAAAATGCTCGCAAGCGCGCTCGGGCCGCCTAACTTGAAATAATACCAAGCTTTAGCAGGAAGCGATGGGGTTTTTGGATATGCCTTATCAAACGCATCAACATCGTTCATGAGTGCGTCATGATTGAGTTGCTGATACGGTTCAAAGAAATCGGGGTTATAGTTCCCTTTGATCTGTTTAGCGCGCAAATCATCTGCTCCCTGTTGGATAAATGCTTTGCGTACATCAGGTGCCAGGCGCTGATAGTTCCACAAATAATTATCGTATGCAATGCGATAGACAATCTGAGAAAGATAGTCATCCGCGCTGATGCTTTCTGATCCAAGTTCTTTTCCTGATCCAGGCTCTTCGAGCGCTTCCACCACCGTATTAATTTCCGCAAGCTCTTCTATCACGCAATAAGCCTTTTTAGGATCATTGACTGACGAAGACTCATTATCTTGTCGATAGTGCAGGATAGGCGCATTAACCAAACACACCTTGTGGGTATAGGCAAACACCTTAAACGTAAAACTTAAATCCTGGAAACTGGCACCGGGAGTTTCTAAAAAGCGAATACTATGCTCTGCAAGATAGGATCGCTTGTAGAGCGCCGACCAAATTGACGGAATCATAAAAAAGATCCCCGGCAGTTCATACGGATCAGCAACCATGCACGCAATCCCATCAGAAGCATCACCATTATTAGAACCTATAGCCAACGACCCCACAGCAAGGTGCTCAATTTGTACGGCATCTTCAAACCACGCTGGCTTTACTACCTGAATCAACTTGTCCTTTGGCTGCGGTTTACTCCAATAAAACCAATAGTTTGCTTTGGTAACATCCGCATCGCTTATCTGTGCTGCCTTATAAAGCGCCTCAAGCGCCGTTGGTTCATATATATCATCAGGCTCTAGGATAGCAATGTAATCCCCTTGAGCTTCTGCAAGCCCGCGGTTCATAGAGGCACCATAGCCTGAATTAGGTTTGTCGATGAGTCTAAAACGCGCGTCAAGCTTACAAAATTCAGCAACGATTGCACGTGAGTCATCAGTTGACCCATCGTTAATACAGAGGATTTCAATGTCGCGCAGCGTTTGATCGGCCACCGAAAGAAGAGCCTCGCGAAGGTAGCGCTCAACATTGTAGATAGGCATCAGCACGCTTATTTTTGGCATTCGCGCTCCCTTCTTTTTGATTCCATCGACTTCTTGCCGCGTTTTTTCATGGTGTGGTTACAATAGTATCATTGTCGTTATTGCATAGAGGAGACCAGAATGTCATTGTTGTCGCTTGTTGTTCCTTCGCACAATGAAGCAGAAAGTCTCCCTTTCTTGTTTGATGAGATTAATCATGTAACGCAAGAAATGATGCAAGAGCATCAAGATCTTGCGGTCGAAGTCATTGTGGTAGACGACGGATCAACCGATCACACACTTGATGTGCTTAAGCAATACAGCGCGCCTCAATCCCAGACAAAGGCTCCGCTGGTTTTCTCGCTTCGCTGGATTTCTTTTTCACGAAATTTCGGAAAAGAAGCTGCTCTTTATGCAGGGCTCTGCAACGCTCATGGTGATTATGTAGCAACCATGGACGCAGACCTCCAAGATCCACCATCTCTTCTGCCTACCATGTACGACATCCTTACCACAACCGACTATGACAACGTTGCAACGTATCGCACCACACGAAAAGGCGAACCACCTATCCGTTCGTTATTCGCCAAAATGTTCTACAAGTTGATCAACAAGCTTTCAAAAACAAAAATTGTCGATGGGGCTCGTGATTACCGCATGATGAATCGTACTATGGTTAATGCCATTTTGAAGATGGGAGAATTTAACCGTTTCTCTAAAGGTATTTATGGTTGGGTTGGCTTTAAAACCAAATGGCTCCCTTTTGAGAATGTCGAGCGGGTTGCGGGAAAAAGCAACTGGAATTTCTTCAGCCTTTTCTCCTACTCTCTCGAAGGCATTTTAGCGTTTTCGACAAAGCCGCTTTCCATTGCTTCAATTAGTGGCATTGTGATGTGCCTTGTCGCTTTCATAGCACTCATCGTTATTATTATAAAAACACTTCTTTTTGGAGACCCTGTATCGGGTTGGCCTTCTCTTGCTTGCCTCATTCTTTTTGTCGGAGGTCTGCAACTACTCTGCCTCGGCATCATTGGTAAATACCTCGCTAAAACATATTTGGAGACAAAAGACCGTCCCCTTTATCTTATACGTGAAACCAACTTGGAGGATCCCGTTCAATGACCCTTACAGCAACGCGCGTACGCAATTTTTGCCTTTGGGGCGCTGGTTTTCTAATACCCATTGCACTGCTTTGTCTCGTAAGCAAACTTTGCAACGTCTACCCTTTTGGAACAATCTCCTTTTTGACAGAAGACCTCCTTTACCAATACGTTGATTTCTTTGCCTGGTTCCAACGCGTTTTGTCAGGTGATGCATCAATTTTCTATAGTGCTTCCCAAGCTTTAGGAACCAATACCTGGGGACTGTATAGCTATTATCTTGCTAGCCCTTTTAACCTTTTGGTTGTGTTTTTCAATCAAGAGCACCTAACCGATTTTGCCTTTTTGATCACCGCGCTTAAACTCGGCTGTATCCAAATTGCGACCATGTTTTTTCTCCGCAAGCGTTTTGGGTTATCACTGGGCTTATCGTTAGTACTCGCTCTCGGCTTCACCTGCTCATCCTGGACAGCAAGTCAGCTTCGCAATCCTCTTTGGCTTGATGCGCTTATCCTTTTGCCCTTACTGGCTCATTCAGCTCACATATTCATTGTTGATGGACGCTGGAAGATGTTTACGGCTTTGCTCGTGGTAGCCATTATTACCTGCTGGTATACAGCTTATATTCTGATTCTCTTTTTAGCGCTCTATTTATTCTTTGAGTTTTATCTTGCATACTGCAAAGAACCTACGCGTTTTACCAAACAGCAGTTAGGAAAAAGCATCCTGCACTTTATAGGTATTCTTGCACTCACGCTTCTTCTCACAGCATGGACTTTTGTTCCAACCGTTTTAAGCATGATGGGCGATACCAGTACAACTATCATCGGCGTTGAGCAGACGTCACTTTTCACAACCATCTCCCATCATCTGCCTCTTGTCTTAGCAGTAGGCGTCATTGGTGTCTTCTTTTTGGTAGGTTTTATTGCTTTAATTCGCACAAAACGCCTACCGTCTAAAACCAAACTAATCATAAGTGCTCTTGTCGTATTGATTATTGCTGCTTGTGTGGTCTTATTACGAGCAAAACTCCACCCAGCTTTGCTCTATACGGATCTTACTAGTATCGTTGCAGGCTTCATCCCTGGAACATGGTCTCCAACAACGCCCCAACTTTTCGGGACAACACTTCTTACTGTTCTTTCTATTGCTTGTCTTTTCTATAAAAAGATTGACCTGCGCGTTCGTATAGCCTCACTCCTTCTTCTCACGTTCTTAATCATGAGCACATTCACCTCCCCTTTGTACTTTGTATGGTGCGGCATGAGATGGCCCAATGGTTTCTATTGCCGCATGTCGTTCTTGGCAATTTTTATCATGCTTTGGATTGCCGCATTATTCGTTCAACAACTAACACAATCATCTCAGCAATCAGAGAGAGCTAAACATGCAGCGCACTACCAAACGCTCTTCGTTTTTAAGGCTCCCTATAAAACAATTTTGATTGCTACGATTCTTTTCTCGCTGTTTATTTTTGCCCTCAATCTGATAGGTCTTGGCTCTGGAGGATTAGAGGCTATTGTCGCTCCGTTACTATCCCTTCTCATAGGTGTTGGCATTCTTCTGTACTTCTACGCTAAAACAAAGCAAGTTGCTCTTTTTAAAACAAATTTATGCCTTCTTTTAGTAGGATTGCTTGTCTTTGCTGAAGTTTCTTGCTCATTTATTGCTGTTTGGAAGCATCTCTATACCGGCTACTTGCAGGAAAGTGAAATTGCTTACGTGCAAGCTTCGGAGCAGCAATGGGACGCTCTTAAAGAACAAGATTCCAACACGTTTCGTTTTGCTAAAACATACCGTCGCGCTATTGCTGTTTTTAATGAAGGCATGACACAAGGATTCAACGAGTTGTCTTCATATAGCTCAGCACACAATGGTAACGCGATTAAATTCTTAAACGAACTGGGCTATAGTCGCGAAGGCGAGTTCTCAACCGCCTATCAACAGCCCCTCCTCAGTGCCGATGCCCTTCTGGGCGTTAAATACATTGCCAGCAAAAATAAGCCAGCAGGATGCGAGGCAACCACGCTACAAGATATCTATAGCAATCCATATGCACTCTCACTTGGATATGGAATCTCTCCGCAAGCAGCCAAAGACGCACTATCACTTACCTTCCAAAATACGACCAATCCTTTTGAACGGCAAAACAAGCTTTATAGTGCACTCCTTGGTCGCGACATAGAAATCTATAAGCCCTGTGTCTACCATATAGAATCTCAAGTTGTCGATGAGGCTAACGACATGCAGGAAGAGACCTATGCTGTAACCGCACCAAATAATACCTTTACTTACGGCTATGTTGTAACGCATAGCGCTGTACCCTGCCTCATTACTATTAACGCAACAAATGAAGGATCCACTTCAACTCCACCTGCAGCTTTCCAAGAAAATGAACGATTCAATCAAAACATTTTCTGTCTTAATCCGTCCGCAACACCTGAGCCAACTGCAACTCCTTCGGAATACTTGTTAGACACATCAGCAAAAACATCTGACTACACAGTTGTTCTTCAAAAAGATCCAACATATGCCGAAGCTTCTCATAATGAGCTTATACAAAACCCCAATAAACATGCTATGGAATGCGTTTTCTATACACTTGATTGGGATGCTTTTACTTCTGCTATTAATGAACTCAAAGAACAACCTGTTACTTTTGATTCATGTAAGGATGGATATATTGAGGGAACTATTAATGCAGACGCTTCCAAAGACTTGTTGCTGTCCATTCCTTATGACAAAGGATGGACTATTCTCCTGGATGGAGCAACTGTCCAGCCTTCTCCGGTATTAGATGGAGCCCTCACTTTGATCCCTATTAAAGAAGGGGCTCATAGTCTTGAAATGCATTACATGTCACCTGGATTTATTCCCGGTTGTGCAATTAGCGGCTTAACTGTTGCTGTATTGATTTTCTGTGCAGTTTGGAATCGCCGTCATAAACACTCATCTTAAAACCACAAAAAGATAAAGAGGCAACGAGTGTTTACAAATCAATAAGCATACGTAGCCTATTCCACCCCATCGTTCCCAAAATAATAAAGAACGGCAGATAGAGGAAAAGATAGCGTGCGCGTGCCTCAAAAAGCATGAGAAAAGCGCTTAACATGAGAAGTGTGAATGCAATCACGGTCTCCGCCTTGAGAGGGCGGCGTCCTAAAACAATGAGGACACAACCCACCAAAACGAAAAGCCATAAGACCTGGGATAATGGTGCAAAAGTATTGTTATCAAGCGATGCGTCAGAGCTTATGCCGTAGAAGCCGAGTACTGCTTCATTGGTGCCTATTATCTGAGTATAGAAATCGCCCTCGATTTCCCAGGCAAAAGTACCATCGGCAAAATTAGTGAGTAGTTTTTTTAGTAGGAACAAATTGGCTTGGGGTAAGTCCATAGCCATGACGCGATTTTTAAATTCAGCCAAGTTTGCTCTGGAGCGCTCTTCAGGAGTGTTGGCGGCATCTGAAAGCTCCACATCCGAAACAGACCAAACGCCCCCCGAAACAGGATTGGCTCCCATCATGAGGAAATGCGTTGCAGAAAAAGCTGCGTTTTCGTCCACGTCATACGTTGAGTTTTTTACGATCGATGTAAGCGCAAACGCAAGAACAACGCCAAATGCACACGCGACGATAGCAGTGGCGGTTTTGCGGAGATCGTAAGGATCTTTTGAACTCTGGGAGCCACGAGAGCCATGGGGGGCAAAAGAGGCAAACCACTGGATCAATTCACTCACAACGATCGCAACAAATACAAAAATCACAGTTGGCTTGATGGCGTACCCAATCACGACCGCGAGACCCATGAGAAACCATCGGCAACATGTGCGAGCGTCAATGCGCGCATTAACATGGACACCAGCAAGCGCACTGGTCTGCTCATCCTGGTTCTGCACTTGTTTATCGAGGCAAACGTAGCACCACAAAATAAATACCGTAAAAAACATGCCAAACGTGTCAGAGTACGGAACCATAATCCATGGCGATAACCCGCACATAACCGCCGACAGAACAAAGGCACCATACCCTACCGCATATCCCGCCATCCGCTTGGCAATATAGGCAGTCATTGGCACACAGGCCGCAACGCTTAATGAACTCAAGCAAATCAAGCCAAGATAATAATTAGAGATACCCAGCGCTTGCAAAAAATGAGCAATTCCCGTAAATGCGCCATAGAGAAAAAGCTGATTAGGATAGCGCGAAAAATACTCCACCTGGGTTGCATCACCTATGTTAGTGATAAACCAAACGTCCCAGCCCGCCATAAATCGCGCGCCTGCAATAATAAAGAGTTGAAATGCGATGAGAATAATAGTGCCGATGAGCACCACGCGCTTGAAAGTCTTGTCGCGCTTGAGATCATCACTTTTGGCAGCGATTTGCTCGACATGACCACATTCGACGCTGCTACATTTAATATCGTCACGTCGAGCAGTACTGCTGTGCTTGGTGACGGTTTGTCTCGCGTTGCTTTTATTTTTACGCTTATTGAAGTAGCAAACAACTCCAGTACCAAGTAGACCAAACCCTATCGCTAGTAAAAAGAATAGAGGATTCCATGAATCAATAGGGATTTTGCAAGCATACGTTAAAAACGGCGGTGCCAACACTACCAGGATCACAACCGCAGCGATCCATACCACAAAGCAATTGCGCAAAAATACTGGAATCGCCTGCAAGAATCTAGTCAACCTAGACGGTGTAAGCTTTTGCCCACGAAAAGAATCTGTTGGTATGTACTGCCGTGAATCCAAGAGAATTACTTATCCCATGTACGTTTTTCAACGATGTAGCGCGGACGGCCTTTTACCTCTAGGTAGATTTTGCCGATGTATTCCCCAATGACACCCAGCGCCAAAAGCTGAACGCCGCCAAGAAGACAGATGATACAAATGGTACTTGCCCAGCCCGTGACGTTTGATCCGGTCGCAACAGAAACTATCGCCCAAATTATTCCGATAAGACCTACAATTGCGACCGCAATACCGAGTCCAGAAATAAAACGAATAGGCTTAATGGAGTAGCTTGTAATGCCATTGAGCGCCAAAGCGCACATTTTACTTAAAGGGTAATGACTCTCTCCCGCTTTGCGTGCCGTGCGCTCATACTCTACGGTCTCAGATTGGAAACCCAGCTGAGGGATCATACCGCGCAAGAACAGGTTTACTTCTTTGTACTCGGAAAGTGCATCCAACGCCGCCCGTCCCATAAGCCGATAATCCGCATGATTGAAAACAGTCTCAACACCCATTTTGTCGAGCAGCTTATAGAATGCTTCAGCACTCATGCGCTTAAACGCAGTATCAGTATCACGACTCGAACGAACACCATAGATAATTTCAGCGCCGGCTTTGTATTTGGCCAGCATCTCATCAATAGCATTGATGTCGTCTTGCCCATCGCAATCCATAGAAACGGTTACATCGGCATACAGCCGAGCCTCCATAAGCCCCGCCAACAAAGCATTCTGATGCCCACGATTGCGCGATAAGGAAATTCCGACACAATGCGGATCTTGGTTTGCAAAATCCTGAATGATATTCCACGTCTTATCTGATGAGCCATCGTCAACAAAACAAACAACACTTTGGTCAGCAATTTTCCCATCAGTAATCAACTGCTGAATTTTGTGCAAAAACAGGGGCGCGGTTACTGGCAGCACCTCTTGCTCGTTGTAACAGGGCACCACAATCCACAAAATTGGGCGCGATTTGTGCTGTACGCCAATCACACAAGATTCGCTAGATTCTACATATTCTACGTCTGCTACGTAAGCATCTGATTCACGAGTGCCCGTTTCATCAGTCTCGCAAGCCTCCATTGCATGAGAATGTGCGCTCGTTTCATCATATATTGGCGCCGATGGGTTTAAAGACATATCGTTTAGTCCTTATCCAGGAGTTCTTGAATTCTTGTCCAAACGTAACTGCAATAGCGCGTTTGAGGAGACAAATCCCGCTATTTATACATTGTTTGAGCCGTTAAAATGACTTCTTGCTATTATAGAGTACAACTTTCTAATGATGTTTATAACTCTACCGAGTAAACGTACTAAGAGACGCACCACGAGACGCAGAGGATCTGGAATGAAACACCAGCACGATAATGAAGCACCACGCGGAAAGCATGCACGCCACGCGGCACCGGACATGACACCGGGCACATCGTCCGATTCACGGTCGTCGCAAGGCCAAGGTACTCAAACCTCGCAGGTCTCGCAAGTTTCATCGCAGCCGCAGAACCCTCAACCACAAGCGTCTCGAAGCACGCAAACCACTCGAGTTCCACAAGATGCTCGCGCTTCGCAAGGCTCGCAGGGTGCTCGTAGCGCTCGTGCAGAACGCGTAACACCGGGGCAACAAAGCTCGAATCATTACCAAAATTATCGAAACGTCCAAGGTTCACCCGCTGCGTCTAACCCCTCTGCCCCTGGTTCCTCTGAATACTCCCGCTCATCTGCAACCTACCACAACCGTAAAAGCGGAAAGAAGAAGGTACGCAATGGCATCTTAATTGGTGTAGGCGTTCTGCTTGTCGCATTCATTGGCTTTGGTGTAGCACTTGGTTTATCTGCTCTCAATGTCAAAGATCAAGCTCCTGAGCTCATGAATACCGCAACCGCTCTCAAGAATGACCTGCAAAGCGAGAATTCAGAAGCGCTCGTCTCTGACGCACAAAAGCTCAATACTCAAATTGCTTCCCTGAAAGAGGAGGTCAATGGCCCTCTTTGGACTATCGGAAGCTTTATTCCTGTACTAGGTGAAGACATCAGCGCTGGTCAAAAGCTTATTAACGTTGCTAGCAATCTCTCCGAAGAAGTTCTCATGCCTTTAAGCGACGTTTTGGCCGATTATCCTCTCAACACTATTTACAAAGACGGCAATATTAATGGCGATGCGCTCAATCTCCTTTGCGATACATTAGCTGATGCGGCACCCACCATTGCAGAATCAGCACAGACCGTCGATGGTATTGGCACGGTCCATATTGGACAAATCAATCAGCTTACAGAAAAGCTCAAAGATCCCCTCAATATGGCATCTCAGTTTATGGCAGATAATGGTGACGCATTCCGTTTGATCCCTGATCTGTTGGGCTGCAACGGAGATCGTGAATATCTCATTATTGCTCAGAATTACTCCGAAGTTCGTCCAACCGGCGGCCTTCCTGGCACTGTTATTCCTTTACATGTATCCAATGGCAAGCTTGATTTTGGCGACCCCGTTGCGATGGCTGAAGCAACTCGTGCTCAAGCTTATCCTATTGAAATCACTGATGAAGAACGAACTATATTCTCTGATAAGCTCGGCTGGAGCGGTACCGACATGAACAATATTCCTGATTGGTCCCGTGCCGCTGATATCATTTCTCAAATGTGGGCGATCTATAACGGAACCACCGTTGATGGTGTGATTGGCATTGATGTTGAAACATTTAAGCGCCTGGTAAGCCTTGGAGCCTCCACTGTCGCCCTCCCTAATGGCTCAACCATTAATTCAACTGATC
Organism: uncultured Eggerthella sp.; assembly: GCA_900542265.1. Taxonomy (GTDB): domain Bacteria; phylum Actinomycetota; class Coriobacteriia; order Coriobacteriales; family Eggerthellaceae; genus Anaerotardibacter. The sequence goes on from UQML01000014.1 coordinate 39,109, forward strand.
TTACCAAGATTCTGCTTCATGATGTATACGTGAACTATCCTGATGGCACAATGCAAGATGCATATTTCTCTATGGTGCTTGGCTCTTGCATGGATATCCTTGAAGACAAACTTCCTGATCTTGGACTACAAAAAGTCGCTAACGTAATTCAGCAATCTATCCAAGAAGAACGATTAATGGTGTGGATGCGCAATACTGAAGAAGAAACACTCATGGAACAGCTTGGTTGCGCTGGAACGCTTTCCTATGATCCAAAAACTCCAGAAGTAGGGCTCTATTTTTATGATCAAACATGGAGCAAGATCGATTGGTACTTCAAGCCCGAAGTCACCCTTGGTGATGGCATTAAAAACGCAGACGGGACAACTAGTTATCCTATGACTATTGATCTTACTAATACTTTGACATATGACGAAGCCAATCAAATCCCACCTTATATTTCTGGCGTCAATTTAGAAGAAAAGCAAGATGTTTCTGATATGATCACTAACGTTTATCTTTATTCCCCCGCTGGAGGAGCAATTAGTGATATTCGGTACGCAGGTGTTGGCAACTTTGTTCTCAGCCCCGCAACGCACAATGGCCTTGAAGTTCACTTTGGACGATTGCATTTATTGGCACAACAAACCGAAACTATCACTTGTACAGTTACGGTTTCTAAAGAAGCTATTGAGCCATTGACCCTGCGCATGATGCAAACCACACAATAAATTGCTTTCAATTATCCAAAAATGAAGAAAGAGACAACGGTTACCTACGTTAAAAACTCACTCCATTTTATTGGGATCGTTTTATTGTCCTTTGCTCTAAATAGTATTTAGTTATTCGTAATCTTATGTTGCAATATAGCTTCCCTTAATATCGGACTTTGATTGATTATTCGCACGTTTAGTTATCACCATTTGCACTGAAGTTAACACCTATTTTCATCAAGGTGTACATTTCATTCTGTTTCTCTTTTGCATCAATGTGCACACTTTCTAAACTTTGCTTGTCTTGTCAGTCAAGCTAGGAAAGGAAGTGACTTAAATGGCAAGAAATATCAATGCCAAATTAGTTTTAGAACTACTTGGTAGGGGCATGTCGTCTCGTGAAATTCAAAGAACGCGACACATTGCTCCGCAAAGCATTACTAAAGTACGAAACCGAGCAAAAGAGAAAGGAATTGGTTGGAGCGATGTTTCCAACATGGAGGAAGCCGAAGTATATCGTCTTTTATTTCCTGAAACAGTTAAAGCAGAAGAAGCGTTCTTAAAACCTGACTATGATTATGTTCACTCTGAACTTCAAAAGACAGGCGTTACTATGCAGCTTCTCTATGAAGAGTTTAAAGATGTAGCTGTTGAGAAAGATCTTCTTTGTAAAAGCTATACAACGTTTTGTAGAGGCTATTCTAATTACGTTGTTTCTCGCAACGTTACCAATCATCTCGAACACAAACCTGGTCAAGTAATGGAAGTTGATTGGTCAGGAACTCAGATGCGTTTAGTTGATTCGTTTACTGGTGAAGTACTGAGGCGTATCTGTTTGTAGCTTGTTTGCCGTATTCACAAATGACGTATGTTGAAGCAACTCTTGATATGAAGCAAAACACCTGGCTTTTATGTCATGTGAATGCGTGGGATTTTTTTGGAGGAGTTGCCCTACGTACCGTATGTGACAACTTAAAAACTGGAGTAAAGAGGCATCCACGCGTTGGAGAAATAGAGCTAAACGAAGCTTATGAAGCACTTGGTCGTCACTATATGACCGCTATTATGCCTACCCAAGTTAGAAAGCCTAAGCAAAAGGCAAGCGTAGAAGGCGCGGTAGGAAAAATCGCTACCGCAATAGTTGCACGTCTTAGAAATACACAATTTGAAACTTTGCCTGAGCTTAATGCAGCAATAAAGGTTCAGCTTGATGCTTATAATGCACGCCCTTTTCAAAAGCGAGATGGATCCCGCAAAGAAATCTTTGAAGAAGTGGAGTCGGCGTTTTTATCTCCCTTGCCACGTGTACCATTCGAGGTCAGCGAATGGTATTACGGTCGTGTTGTTAACCTTAACTTTCACGTCTCATTTGAGAAAAACAGCTACTCAGTACCGCACACATTAGTAGGCAAAAAAGTTGATCTAAAAGTCACCGACTCCATAGTCGAAATCTACCACGCAGGCACTCGTGTCGCTAGTCACCCACGTTTTTCTTCATATGCAAGCTACCGTTATGCAACTAATCCAGCACACATGCCGCCCGAATTTATTAAAGCAGAATGGGATGAAAAGAGGATCATGCGCTGGGCAAGTGATATTGGGCGCTCAACAAGCATCGTTATAACCAAGATCTTTGGTAGCGTTCAGATAAAAGAGCAAGCCTATAATCCTGCACTTGCAGTGCTTAATCTTACTAAGCGTTATTCCGAATATGACTTAGAGCAAGCATGTGCTTATGCACTTACTAAAACACCAGTTCCTCGTTGCAAATTCATAAAGTCGGTTCTTGCAAGCAAGGTTGCTAAAACCAAACAAGCAGAAGTTATTGAAAGCGGCGGCTATATCAGAGGAGCAAGCTACTACCATGAAGGAGAAGAGGGGCTATGTTAGATCCTGAAACTAAAAGAAAGGCTCGTGAATTAGGGATTCCTGGTTTTGTGGAGGTGCTTGATATCATAGAAAGCGATCCGTCTTATACCGAGCTTCCCTTCAAAGATAAGATGAAGGTAATTATTGATTACGCGTATCAAGAATCTCAAAACAGGCTAGTTTCGCGCCTTATCAAAAACGCGCACTTACGCTTTCCGCAAGCAGACATCTCTAACATTGTTTATGAGAACAGACCCTTACAGCGTGAACTAATAACTGAGCTAGGGACTTCTCAGTTTGTCTCTAATGCAACTGATGTAATTCTTGAAGGTTTTACAGGTACGGGTAAAAGTCATTTAGCTTGTGCTATTGCAAAACAAGCTTGCAAACATGGTCTTAAAACACTCTATGTACGCATGCCAGATATGCTTGCCTATCGTGATGAGAAGATAGCTTGTGGCTGGCCAGAGAAAAAGGTTCTCAACAAATATGCTTCTTACAAAGTACTGGTGATTGATGAGCACTTAATTGATGCACCGAATACTGATCAGATGCATTTTTTACTTGAGCTTACTGAGCGTCGTTATGATAATTCGTCAACAATTTATTGCTCGCAATATTCAGTTGGTGAGTGGCACAGACGTATGGGTGGTGGTGCATATGCTGAAGCTGTAATGGATCGCATTGTCCACAACGCCATACGTATAGAAATGGGAAATATAAATATGAGAGAGTTGATGGCAAAAAAGAACAACAACTAAGTGCGCACATTAGTGATAATGGGCGCATACTTCAATGCAACGGGCGGTGCGCACTTTGGTGACAGCACCGCTCACTTTGCGTGCGAATAATCAACAAAATTGATAATGAAATAGAAAATCAATTATCCTTATTTCTTTTTACCATGCAAAGCTACGAAAAGACTGCAGCATATTTGCCAATTAGTGAGGGATTACGCTCCTTTGACGGCACAAGCTCTACTCTAGCTTCAGCCCTCCACAATTTTGAACAAGACTGCGTTGGTATTGATGTAAGACTTATGCTCCAAAGAAAGTACTTCACTCATAAAGAAATTGTTCATATAAAAAAACTTGCTCGAGGCTTAAAAACAATAAATACGGTAGATCAAAAGAGTATGAAAAAACTTGATATGAAGCTTACTGCTCTAAAGAAGTTGACGGCTGAATTATCGCTTGGCAACGGAGCTATGGTTCAAGGTCAAGTCAAGAATATCGAAGATGCCACGTATGGAGATCTTCTCCATGCCGACTTCGATCGAGCAGAAAGACTTGCAAATACCCCTGAAACAATGCGACTGCTCACACTCAGTCCATTTGTCATAAAAAGAGAAGAATTGCTTTTATATCTTAAAGACCTTTGCCTGGAAGCTGGAATCAACCCCCCCCCTACACGCCAAAAAAGAAGATACAGCCCCAATTTTGCGATGGGCGGAATCCTCTAGCGATAACTTGCTTATCACAAACTCGCCATACTGGAAAAACACTATCGGTCATGATTTAGAGGAAAGCGAACTAGTCAATACTGTCACTAAGATTAATGAAGATGATATTACCGCCCTTAAAACAGCATCAGACTTTTTCTATTTACTAATAGAGGAACCATTAGAGAACAACACTTTACGCGAAATGGTGACGCGAAGTTTTTGGAAACACTGGATAAGTTTCGAACAGGTAGCCAAAGCATTAAAGACAATAAACAATCCAGGAATCTCTACGTGCGTAGAACACTTAGAAGGCGAAACTAAAGCTCGAGTTAAAATTCTGCCTAACGTTGATAAGGGCTTCGTAATAACAGAGCCCCAATTGATACACATTCATGGAGCCTATATACACCTTATAAAACAAAAAAAGAAATGGAAAGTGAACAAGTTAGAGATTATGCAACAGCCAACCGATATCCATACCGCATAAGCAATAAGATCTATTATTGAATGGATTTCTATGAAGCATAGTGTGCTGGCACTTTTACACGAATAATACCAATACGTTAGAGAGCGTGGTTAAAATACTTAATCTTAACCACATCTGATAATTGGGAGTTAAATATTTTGCGTGTGCAAGATACCGTGTCATTGATAAATAGTTCGTCAGCATCCTTGCCACAAGACCGATTGGATTTCTTCTACCG
>UQML01000015.1 GCA_900542265.1 uncultured Eggerthella sp.
GTAAGCCAGATATCAACATTGATAAAGATGGTGACGGTGAACCTGACATCAACATCGTTCCTCCTAAGAAGGATGAAAACGGCGATCCTATCCCTGTAGATCCTGACAAGGATAAGCCTGTTGTAAATGTTGATACTGATGGTGATGGTGAGCCAGACGTAAACATTGACACTGATGGTGACGGCAAGCCAGATATCAACATTGTTGATGAAGATGGTGATGGTACTCCTGATCCTGTAGATCCAAAAGACCCTAAGAAGCCAAACGTAAACGTTGATGTTACTGGTGATGGTAAGCCAGACGTAAATGTTGATACTGATGGTGACGGTGATCCTGATGTAAACATCGTTGATAAAGACGGTGACGGTAAGCCAGATCCTGTGGATCCAACTAAGCCTGTAATTCCTGATGTAAACGTTGTTATTGATCCTGAAACGGGTGAGCCAATTTATAACTTTGATATTCCGGTAACTGATTCAGATGATCCTAAGTATTGGCCAACCGTAAATGTTGACACTGATGGTGATGGTAAGCCAGACGTAAACGTTGACGTTGATGGTGACGGAACGCCTGATATCAACATTGTTGATGAGGATAAGAATGGCAAACCTGATCCTATCAAGCCAGGCACTAAGCCAACCCCAACCATCAATGTTGATACTGACGGTGATGGCATTCCTGATGAGGGAATTGACCGCAGCTATGGTAGCCCTGAGTTCTGGCAATATGTTGATGAACAAATGGCCAACCAAAATGGCGACAACGGTATTGGTAAGGACAGCAAGGATAAGAATGACAAGTCCAAGAAGTCTAAGTCTTCTAAGACCGGCGATATGACTGCTCCAATTGCAGGTGGCATTGCATTAATCGCACTCTTAAGTGGTCTTGCACTCGTACTTGCTCGTCGTCGTAAGGAGAACTAAGAAAACGCAAAGCGCAAAGCGCTAAAAGCTTATAAGCAAATACGTAAGCTAACGCACAACGTTCTCTTACATACTTTTTGGTAGTCCGGATCGGCCCGATAGATCCTGACAACAGAGAGCCCAGGCAATCTGCCTGGGCTCTCTCTATTTGGTGGTGTGTGTAGGTAATATTTATTGCAGAGCGTTGCTGTTTTGTGTTTCTTACATCACTTTAACGGGTAAGCCACAAAAGAGAATAGAATGCTTGATCAGCAAAAATAGAGCAGCGTAATCTCTATAGAATAATTTTTGGTGCCACTCTCTTAAGTGCCGAGACAGGTGGCAAGTAAGACTTCTAACTTACCTTGCAGATACCTTTGACCTGCTTGTCTTAGTGCACTTTCATCGCACGGAGGGTAGCCGTCTTGTATAGAAGATGGCTACCCTCGCACTGTAGTTGACCCCTGTATTCCACTAATAAGGTTGAACGGAAACACAGGGGTCAAAATAATTATTGCTGTTGTTTATTGCTACTGCTTAGAGAATGTAGAGTTGCATATCGTGAGAAACAAAGCTTATGAGAAATAGTTCACGCCGCCTTCAATGAGTGGCTGATAAGAAAGGTCAGGGAAGTTCTTATAGAGCCCGTCATCCCATCGCTCAGTATGTCCCATTTTGCCTAAGACGCGACCATCGGGTGAGGTAATGCCCTCAATGGCCCACATTGAACCATTAGGGTTAGCCGAGAGGTCCATGCTAGGATTACCATTGGCATCAACATACTGAGTGGCAATTTGTCCGTTGGCTGCCATCTGAGCAAGGAGCTCGGGGCTTGCCACAAAACGGCCTTCTCCGTGGCTGATGGCAACAGTATGAATGTCACCAACCTTTGTTTCGGAGAGCCAAGGCGACAAAGTAGAAGCCACGCGGGTGCGAACAAGCGAACTTTGATGGCGGCCGATGGAGTTGAAGGTAAGTGTTGGGCATTCGTCGGTCATATCGACGATGTCGCCATAAGGGACAAGACCTAACTTTACGAGTGCTTGGAAACCGTTACAGATACCCAGCATCAAACCATCGCGGTTTTGGAGTAAATCACGTACCGCCTCGGTCACAGCAGGAGCGCGGAAGAAAGCCGTAATAAACTTAGCGGATCCGTCAGGTTCATCGCCACCTGAGAAACCACCAGGAATCATGATGATCTGGGACTCATTGATGGCGTTCACCAGTGCCTGAGTGCTCTCGGCAACCGCTTGCGGCGTCATATTGTTGATGATGAGTGTTTGCGGAATAGCGCCGGCGCGCTCGAAAGCACGAGCGGTATCAAACTCGCAGTTGTTGCCAGGGAAGACCGGAATAATGACGCGAGGCTTAGCGATAGTGGTTGATGATACCAACGGAAGAGTATCGGTGTACGAGATTGCTTCAACTTCAGAAAGTGTTGCGCGTTCTTCAGCAGAGGTGCGATAAGGGAATACTGATTCAATGGCTGCTTCCCACTTTTCCTGAAGCGCAACAAGGTCAACGGTCTGCCTGTCAGATTGACTGCCAGCAGTGAACGAATATTCGGTTGTTGTGATGCCTGCTTCAATGACCTCCATAGTGTCAGTGGACGCGGGGATTTCTGCGTTTGGCGCAAGCTCGACAACAAAGGTGCCGTAAGCGGGCGTGAAGAGTGCTTCTGTGCTGATGGTGTCTGCAAGAGCCAGGCCGATGGTGTTTCCAACGCACATCTTGAAGAGGGTTTCAGCTAAGTTGCCGTACCCCGGTGTTGCAACGGCACGTGCAGCGCCCGAACCAATAAGCTTTTCAACTGTGGCAATAGCATCCTTGAAGCCTTGTGCATCGGGGATAAGTTCATCATGGGCAAACTCATCGCTATAAGCAGGAGATAAGAAGACGATGCGGTTACCGGCTTCCTTAAATTCAGGAGAGGTGACACGATTTACTGGACCTACGGCGGTAGCAAAGCTTACCAGCGTGGGAGGGACATCGAGTGATTCGAAGGAGCCTGACATAGAGTCCTTGCCACCAATAGCGCCAATTTCCAAATCAAGTTGCGCCATAAGCGCACCCAAAACAGAAGCAACAGGTTTACCCCAACGAGTAGGATCATTACGAAGACGTTCGAAGTATTCCTGGAAGGTAAGATAGGTGTCTTCGCGCTTGAAGCCAGCTGCAACAAGCTTAGCAAGACTCTCAACCACAGCGAGATAAGCGCCCTCGTACTGGTTGGCGGAACTCAAGTACGGGTTGTAGCCCCATGCCATACCCGAGCAGGTGTTGGTTTCGCCTTCAACGGGGAGCTTAGCTGCCATGGCCATAGCGGGCGTAAGTTGGGTGGCGCCACCAAAGGGGAGCAGCACGGTAGCTGCACCAATGGTGGAGTCAAAACGCTCGGAGAGTCCCTTGTTGGAAGCAACGTTTAAATCAGTCATAACGCTTGTCAGGCGCTCTTCAAGTGTGGAGCCTGGCCAAGGATGAGTGTAGATTTCAGAGTCAAGTACGTGAACATCTTGGAACTTAGGAGCACCATTTGAAGCAAGGAAGTCACGGGAAATATCAACGATGGGCTCATCGTTCCAAAACATGCGAACGCGAGCTTCTTTAGTTACCGTTGCAATAGGAGTAGCCTCAACGTTTTCTTCAGTGGCAAGAGCAATAAAGGCGTTAACATCTTCAGGTGCAAGAGCGACTGCCATGCGCTCTTGTGACTCGGAGATGGCAAGTTCAGTGCCATCAAGTCCATCGTATTTTTTGGGGATGGCGTTCAGGTTGATTTCAACCCCATCGGCAAGCTCACCAACGGCAACGGAAACACCACCGGCACCAAAGTCGTTACAACGCTTGATTAAGGTTGCGGCATCTTTGCGCTTGAAGAGACGTTGAATTTTGCGCTCAACCGGAGCGTTACCTTTTTGAACCTCAGCACCACAGTGGTCAAGGGACTCCATGTCGTGAGCCTTAGAGGAACCCGTTGCACCACCAATGCCATCACGACCAGTGCGTCCACCAAGGAGAACAATAATGTCACCGGGAGCTGGCGTCTCACGGATAACGTGATCAGCAGGTGTCGCACCGACAACGGCACCAATTTCCATACGCTTTGCTGCGTAACCAGGATGGTAGAGCTCGTTTACTTGACCGGTTGCCAGACCAATTTGATTGCCATAGGAAGAATAACCTGCAGCAGCAGTAGTGACTAACTTACGTTGAGGAAGCTTTCCGGGAAGTGTGTCGGCAACAGGAACAAGAGGGTCAGCAGCACCGGTAACACGCATGGCTTGGTAGACGTATGAGCGACCAGAAAGAGGGTCGCGGATTGCGCCACCAACACAGGTTGCAGCACCACCAAAGGGCTCAATTTCAGTAGGGTGATTGTGAGTTTCGTTCTTAAAGAGATAGAGCCACTCTTGCTCTTCACCGTCTACGTCAACCGTGACTTTAACGGTGCAGGCGTTAATTTCTTCTGACTCATCAAGGCCAGTCAGGATACCTTTGCTCTTCAGGTAGCGTGCACCAATGGTACCCATGTCCATCAAGCAGATAGGCTTTTCATCACGACCAAGTTCATGGCGGATTTCAAGGTATTTTTCGAATGCTGCTTTAGTTGCTGCATCATCAATCTGGAAGTTTTCAAGCTGGGTGCCAAAGGTGGTGTGGCGGCAGTGATCTGACCAATACGTGTCGATCATCTTAATCTCGGTAATGGTGGGACAGCGGCCTTCCGTTGCAAAGTAGCGTTGGCAGAATTCAATGTCAGCCAAATCCATAGCAAGACCACGTTCGGCAATAAACGCTTCGAGCCCTGCTTTATCAAGGGAAAGAAACCCTTCAATCACTTCAACAGGTTCAGGTGTAGGTTGCTCGATTTTTAATGTTGTCCGTTCTTCAAGGGAGGCTTCGCGCGATTCGATAGGGTTAATGACGTAGTGCTTGATAGCCTCAATATCAGCATCAGTAAGATTGCCAGAAAGAATGTAGAGCTTGGCATTCAAAACGTCCGGGCGCTCGCCTTGACTGATGAGTTGAATGCACTCGCTGGCAGAGTCAGCACGCTGATCAAATTGACCAGGAAGCGCTTCAACAGCAAAAACCACATCGTCTTCCTTATAGACGGGAAAATCAGTTGAGGCATTATCTGATTGTGGCTCACTGAAAACCGTGGGGACACAGGTGGCAAAAAGCTCATCACTGATTCCCTCGACATCGTAGCGATTAATAAGACGTACCGCTTCAAGACCGGTGATGCCAAGGATAGTTTTGAGTTCGTGGGTTAATTGAGAGGCTTCAACATCAAAGCCTGGTTTCTTTTCTACGTAGACACGTGAAACCATTGATTTCCTGCTTTCAGTCGCGGGTGTATGGTGACAACCTTATACGATATGCCTTCTATCAGCCTTCTGTCGGCCATCGTTGGAGGTATACGTTGGTTGCCTCGTGTTTAAATGCATGGAGAAAAATGCATATAGATATAATAAAGCCTAACCGTGTGCATTGCGTGGCAAACTAGGTTCAAAGTAGCTCAATTCTTCATTGGCTTTGTTGTAGGTGGGCGCTCTGGTGGGTTACCCGCAAAAGTAAGGCTAAAAAGGAGAAGAGGATGGAAGCGAAGGTTCTTCTTGAGCAGGTAGATAAAATTCATACCACTGAGAGAGGAATAGAGAGAATTAGGAAAAACCTGAAAATAGACACCGATGATGTCGTTCAGTATTGTGTGAATAAGATATTGGATAAAAGGTGCGTCATCTATAAGCAAGGGAAAAACTGGTATTGCGAAATAGACAACATTACAATCACGATTAATTCCAGTAGTTTCACTATTATCACGGCACACGTAATCACTACGCAACAATTACGAAATCAGGAAACGAGTTTACATGCATGTTGATATTTATACCGATGGGTCAAGTCGCGGGAATCCCGGGCCGGGTGGATATGGCACGGTAATGCACTATGTTGATCCAGTGGGAGAACTTCATGTGCGCGAACTCTCGCAAGGTTATGTGCTCACCACTAATAATCGCATGGAGCTTCTCGCGGTTATTATGGGGCTTGAGGCGCTCAAGCGTCCCTGTAAGGTGACGGTATATTCTGACTCTCAGTATGTGGTCAATGCCTTTAATCAACATTGGATTGAAGGATGGCTCAAACGTGGTTGGAAAAATTCCAATAAGAAACCGGTTAAAAACAAAGACCTTTGGCAGCGTTTACTTAAAGCCAAAGAGCCTCACGCGGTAACCTTTGAGTGGGTTAAAGGACATGCGGGTCATCCTGAAAATGAGCGATGTGATGAACTGGCTACCACCGCAGCTGATGATACGCAAGGAAAAGGTCTTCTTGTTGATGAAGGGTTTACCGAAGCAGATCTTTAGTGTAGATAGGCAATCAAAGTACGGCGCAATTCTTTAATGTCGATGGGTTTGGTCATAAACCCATTCATGCCTGCGGCAAGCGCGCGTTTCTTGTCCTCTTCGAAGGCGTTTGCGGTCATGGCAATAATAGGTACGCCTGGATTGTCGAGCTCTTGTTCATCTTCAAATTGACGGATTTGTCGGGTTGCCTCTTCACCACCCATGCGAGGCATCTGCATATCCATAAAAACTAAGTCGTAGTAGCCCGGTTCATGAGAAGTAATGGCATCAAGTGCTTCAACGCCATCAGTGGCTACCTCTACCGTGCTGCCGAGTTGTGTGATTAATTCGATTGCAATAAGACGATTGATTTCATTGTCTTCTACTAATAAAATGCGACCAGAAATTACAGTGGGCTTAGCGACTGATTCTGTTTGAGCTTGTTGCTCAGGAGACCACACAGCAGAAAGTACTTGGCAAAGACTCGACTTAAAAATGGGTTTTGAGATGAATCCCGCAACGCCTTGTTGGCGTGCTTTTGTTTCAACTTCTGAGTAGTCGTAAGCAGCAAGTACGATACTAAAGCTTTCTGTGGCAATCTCTGTGTTGCTTTCAGAATCAGCCTCTAAGCAAGCTTCGTGTTCTGCTGTTTGAAGAGCGCGCACAAGAGCAAGATTATCAATAGCACCTGGAATAAGTTCAACAATTGCGCATTCAAAGGGTTTGCCTTCAGTTGTGGCTTGGGCTATACGCTGTTGAGCTTCTTCTTTGGTTTGTGCCACCGCATTATCTATACCAAGATCTGTTAGATACTGTGATACGGTTTCAAGAATTCCCGCCTCATCGTCAACGACTAGAACGTGCTTGTTAGTAAACGATTCGGGGATTTCAAGGGGTTTAGATGCACCAAGTTTGAGGGGGATAGTAACTGTAAAGGTGGACCCTTTATTGACTTCAGATTCTACCTGGATAGTGCCTTGCATCATTTTAACAATATTACCTACGATTGACATGCCAAGGCCAGCACCTTCAGTATGGATGACAGCCTCGGTTTCTTCGCGCTCGAAGGGTTCAAAAATATGCTCCAAGAATTCAGGGGTCATGCCCATGCCGTCATCTTTGATAATGAAGCAATAGTTTTTGTAGAGCGCATCTTGTTCAAGACTGTCTGTAGGCACGAGTGTCCCATCGCTCTTCTTTTTCAGATAGCCGTCTTCCTCGATGATAGTAAAAAGCACATGACCATCTTCGGGAGTGTATTTAATAGCATTGCCTAGTAAATTGAGCAATACTTGGCTTAAACGCAAGGGGTCGCCAAGGATCTCTTCGTGCTCAATGGGGCTGGTGACTACATCAAATCCAAGATTTTTCTGTACTGCTTGAGGCTGTGTAACCGTGATGATGTCATAAACCAGATCAGGGAAAGAAAAGGCACTTTCATTAAGCGTCATCTTGCCACTCTCAATGCGGCTCATGTCAAGAATGTCGTTAATGAGACTTAAGAGCTGCTTTGAGGATACGTCAATGCGATTGAGACAATCTTCAACGCGCGCCTGATCGTCACTGTGAGTTTGCGCGATATTGGTAAGACCGACAATTGCATTCATAGGGGTGCGAATATCGTGGCTCATATTAGAGAGGAATTGTGATTTTGCCGCGCTGGCGTGCTCGGCCACATGAAGAGCATCATGTAAATTGTTCATAAGAAGTTGCTCACGCTTGCGACTGATGCGCAATAGGTTGAGGTAGACAAAAAGGGAGATGATGACTGCGACCAACAAAATAATGGTGAACATAATTGTGTTGGTTCCAATATGGCTAACATTTTCGTAAAGCTCTTTAACAGAAGCCGTTGATTCATCAAGCACGTGCGCATTAATATCGAGCATGGTATTAACCGTGGGCTCGATATTTTCATTAATAAAAGTGCTCATTTCTTGAGTAGAGATATTAGGATCACGCACCATAATTAGAAGCTGATGCTCATGCTGTGTGAGCGTGGCGTATGCGTGCATAAGCGCTTCAGCCTCATCGCTACTCGTTGTGTGATTGTCATAGATTAAATACAAATTAGAGAAGAGATCTGAATTGATGGAATCATAAGATTCTTGTACGCTTCTGATGGCATCAGGAGATCGGGTATATAAAAATCGATCAGCAAGGGTACGACTTTGTACTAAGAGTGTCTCGACGTGACCAGCGGAAATAGAGACAGGATAAGGACCCGAATTAATGGTGTCTGCCTCTTTGTCAAGCGTTGTCGTGTTGTGAATCAAAGTAATAAAAAACGCTGCAACTAAGAGAACCAAAATAATAGCCATGACGTTCGAAAGAAGCTGGGTGCGCTGTTGCTGCACACGCTCTGTAGACTCTTCAATCGATTTGTTCATGGTGCTGTCATTTCTCACGTACCACAAGTTTAGGTATTGTTCGCGTACAAGGTGCACTACAGGCTTGTAGCATACTGCACGCGATGGGTCATATTTTATATGAAGTAGCGTAGAGCTTTTTTGATCTTTTCTTTATACCTTTTACAAAATGTAAAAAAAGATGTTTTGAACGAGGCTAAGAGACGGAAAAGAACCCGCCGGTGGTAAGACGGGTTCTTTTGAGGAGAGTATGTCAAAAAAGACAGAGGGGAAGGAATCTTTCATGTCTTTCTTGGCGGCTAGCGAGGTTAAGAATTCGGGCTTTTCTCAACTTGCTTGACTCTATTGTAAGGGGTAGATGTTGGGTTGTGGTGGCGCTGGATTGGCAGGTGTGCAACAAAATAGCTACGAAAAAAACACCCCTATAACAGGGGTGTGTGCAAAGCGTGAAACGATAGCTTGTGAAGAAAAATGGACAGGAATACACCGAGAGATTACCAAGAAATTATTTCATATCCGTCTTCAGTAACAACTACTTGAATTTCCCATTGAGCAGTTAAGGATCGATCAGCAGTACGTACTGTCCAGCCATTAGGGTCAGACATGTCAATATCAGGTCCGCCTGCATTGACCATAGGTTCAATGGTGAACATAAGCCCCGGGGCAAGAATAGGGCCAGTGCCTGCTTCAGAAACATGACTTACGAAAGGCTCCTCATGAAATTCAAGCCCAATGCCATGCCCTCCGAACTCGCGTACTACCGAATATCCTTGGGATTCAGCATACTCTTTGACCGCGGCACCCACATCGCCTAAATAACCCCAAGGTTTAACCTGCTCAAGGCCTTTCATCATAGCTTCGCGGGTAACTTCTACGAGGCGTTTTTTCTCATCATCAACTTCACCAATCATAAACATGCGCGATGAATCAGAGTAGTAACCATCAAGGATAGTTGAGCAATCAACATTGATAATGTCACCTGACTTTAAAACATCTTGTTCATCAGGGATGCCGTGACAGACAACCTCATTGAGAGAAGTGCAGACTGATTTGGGATAACCTTCAAATCCTAAAGGCGCGGGAATAGCACCATGTTCAATGGTGTAGTCATGAACCCATTGATCAATTTGCTCGGTGGTCACACCCTCGCCAATACGCTCTGCGACATAATCAAGCACGCCAATATTGATAGCAGCGCTTTTCTTCACGCCTTCAATATCGGCGGGAGTTTTGAGCATGGAACGCATAGGAACTTCTTCGCCCTCTTCGTAGAGTTGCTGAAGCTTGTTGTCTATATGTAGGTGGCACTTTTTATACTTTTTGCCACTGCCACACCAGCATTCATCATTGCGTTCAGGTTGAGGTTCATTGTCGTACATAGCAGTCTTCTTTCGCTTGGAGGTTGGTGCATTATTTTTTCGTGGCTCATCATACAACAAAATCACGAGCATGCTGGCACATGAGCGACGCTTGTGTTTCATACGGTTTACTTTTATCCGCATCTTCTGTTGCGCTAGAGATGGAAAGTTATGTTTTGTCCGCATCTTCTGGCCTCATTCAACAAATTGTGAACACGTTCAAGTTGGAGGAGGAATCGTATGTTCTAGGTCGTAAAATGAATCGTTAGAAGCTTTTTACCTGTACAAGGAGGGTGTTATGTTTAAAGCTAATGTAGGTTCAAGTACGGCAGCAGAGGCACGTGATGCTGGTCGCGAGGCAGCAACGCAGGCTGCAGAGGGACTTGATGCTATTGATGTAGCTATGGTGTATTGTAGCTGCGACTATGAGGTAGAAGATGTTATCGAAGGTGTAAAAGAGGTAATGCCTGAGGTACCCATTTTAGGAAATACATCTTTTACGGGTGTTATTGTATCGGGTGCTGGTTATGTTGGTGGCGATGAGCCTTTTGTCGGCATTATGGCCTTCTCTGATCCTGAGATGACGGTTTGTGTCACGAGTGCTGATCGCGCTGAAAATGATGACCCGGTAAGTGCGGGCGAAGCAATGGCATTGACTGCGCTTGACGCGGCAGAGGAAGACTATGCTGCAGACTACTTTTACATGGCAGCTTCTCCTGCTGAAGAAGAGTTCTACGTCAAAGGTATTTCTAATGTAATGGGTCGCATTCCTCTGTTTGGCGGCTCTGCTGCAGACAACACCATCGCAGGAAACTGGAAGCTCTACACGGATGGAGATTCCTTTGCCGATGGATGCATCGCCGCTTTCTTCTGGGGTGGTCCTGATATGACCAACATGTTTACGGGTGCATATCGTGAGACTGATGACTTTGGCGTAATCACTAAGATTGACAGCATTCGCACGATTGCTGAAATTGACGGTGTTCCTGCTGCCAAGAAATATCAAGAGTGGACAGGCTGCTCGGATGACGACATTGCGGGTGGCAACTTGCTGGCATACTCGGTTACCTCACCTTTGGGCGTTAAAGACCGCCTTGGTGATCTGATTGCTATTCGTCATCCTATGAATGGCAACGATGATTTCTCTATCAATGTTGGTAACAACTTGGCTGAAAAAACCTGCGTAATTCGTATGGAGGCTACGGTTGATGAACTCATCCAATCAGTTCCTGATACGCTGCAGGCTTTGATTGATCAGATGCCAGGCGATCCTCTTGCTTTCCACCTTGTTCATTGTGGCGGACGCCGTGCGGGTATTGACGCTCGTATTAATGAGGTTGCCGATGCGGTGGCACAAGTTGCCGGAGACGTTCCTTATATTGTTGAATTCACCTTTGGTGAGTATGGATTTGTATCCGACAACAATAATACTTGCGGCGGCTTGATGCTTTCGTTCACGGGCTTTAGTGAGTAGCGAATAGAGGGTAGTGACTCGAATAGAGGGTAGTGACTCTCGCATTTGATGAGTTTGAAGTTTAAATTGATGTTTATTTAATTGAGTAAAGGAGACTTACTCTTATGAAAATGTTTATCAATGGCAAGGCTTGCGATGCTTCTAGTGGTGAAACCATTGAAGTGACCAACCCTGCAAATGGTGCGGTAATTGATACGGTTCCTGCTGCAACGCCTGAAGATGTAGCGTCTGCTGTAGCCTACGCAAAGGCCGCCCAGAAGGAATGGGTAAAGGTTCCTATTCACGAGCGTGTTGACTATATGATGAAATTCTTGGATCTTGTTGAGCGCGATAAAGAAGAACTTGCTCGTACCTTGTCTAATGAGACGGGTAAGCCTATTACTGAGGCTCGTGCTGAGATTGACAATATCCCCATCGCCTTTAAGGCATTCTCTGAGCGCGTTAAGCACCTCTATGACGAGGTAGTTCCTGCAGGTATTGAGGCTGGTCAGGAAAAGACGGTGCTCATTACGCGTCGTGAGCCTTTGGGTGTGGTTGTTGCTGTTATTCCGTTTAATTTCCCTTGTGACCTGTTTGATCAAAAAGTTGCACCAGCGCTCTTGTCAGGCAACGCGGTCATCGTCAAGCCTTCGACGGACAATCCTCTCACACTTTGTATGTTGACTCAGCTTTTGGGTGAGGCAGGTGTGACACCAGGTGCTGCTCAGATTGTTACCGGCCGCGGGTCTGTTGTTGGTCATGAACTCTGCGCTAACCCGGATGTTGACCTGGTTACGCTGACTGGTTCAACGCAAGTTGGTATTGAGACAGCCGAGGTTTGCGCAAAGACACTCACTCATACTGCGCTTGAGCTTGGCGGTAACGATGCGTTTATTGTTATGTCTGATGCCGACATTGATCTTGCAACCGATGAGCTTATTTGGGGTCGCATGTACAACACTGGCCAAGTGTGCTGCGCTTCCAAGCGTTTCTTGGTTCATAAGGATGTTGTCGATGAATTCACTAAGAAAGCTGTTGAGAAGATTAGCGCTTTGAAGCAAGGTGATCCTGCTGATGATGCTACCCAAATTGGTTGCTTGATTTCTGAGCATGCCGCTAAGAAAGTTGAAGAACAGGTTAACCTCACCGTTGAGCAAGGCGGAAAGATTATCTTGGGTGGCAAACGCAACGGTGCCTTCTATGAGCCAACGGTAATTGTTGATGTTCCCAAGACGGCTGATGTTGCCTCTGATATGGAGATCTTTGGTCCTGTAGTACCCATCATCACGTTTGAGACTGAAGAAGAGGCAATTGAGGTTGCTAATGGGTCTATGTTTGGTCTTTGTGGTTGTGTGTTCTCGGCTGATCAAAAGACTTGCGCTCGCGTTGCTTGTGCGCTTGAGTGCGGTGGCGCTGTTATTAATGGCGCAAGCTTCTATCGCTCCTTTGAGATGCCTTTTGGCGGTTACAAATATTCCGGTATCGGCACCGAGGGTGTTATGAGTACCTATGATGAGATGACGCACACCAAGTCCATCGTCTTGAAGAATATTTTGTAAATATCGAGCGTATTAAATATCAAGCGTGCTAAAGCGTTGAAAGTGAATTCTTTCACGCCGTTTTGAATCCCGCATCATGCTGCAGATTAAAGCTGTGGTAGGGTGCGGGATTTTTATGCAGATGCACGATGCGCTGTTGGGTAAGAGGCATCGACTAATTACATGATCTTAACCAAAGCCTTAACCAAAAGTTACCTCTTGATGAAGGTCTTGCGAGTTTCTCCTCAAATGTCCAAAATCATGGCTATACTCATGTACACGATGAATTTTTCGCAGAGACATACTCATGCTGAGCGCGAGCCAAAGCCCGCGCGCCCCAATCCTATAGCCCGCCTAGCTAATCACTGGTTTGACCGTGTGATGGGTGCGATCTCTGATGGATCAATTTCAGACCAGCAAGAGGAATATGCTGCGCACCGGACAAGCCGTGACTATATCTGGAATACAGTTGGCGTGGGTGCGTGGGGCATGGTATTTCCCGTGCTCACCATTGTGGCCACGCAACTTGCCGGCGCTGAGCAAGCGGGTATGTTTTCTATGGCGTTTGTCACGGGTACGCTTCTCATGATCATTGCTAACTTTGGTGTGCGTACCTACCAGGTTTCAGACGTTGAAGAAAAACACTCGTTCATGGACTACCAGATCAACCGATGGATCACCTGTGTTCTTATGGTTCTGGTTGGTGCGGTGTACTGTACTATTCGCGGCTACGATAGCACCATGTTCTACATCTCTTTGGGTGTTTATCTCTATAAAATGATCGATGGGTTGGCCGATGTGTATGAAGGTCGTCTCCAGCAAGTCGATAAACTCTACCTAGCGGGCATTTCGCAAGCGTTGCGTTCTATTGCTGCCCTCGTAGTGTTCTCGCTGCTTTTGCTTATCACCCATAACATGATCGTGGCATCGTTTGGCATGGCAATTGCTGCTGCCGCTACTTTTGTGGTAGTGACATTTCCCCTTACGCTGCTCGAGACCCCAAAGGCACACGGTTGGTCTATGGGATCGGTCGGTGCTCTATTTAAAAACTGTGCACCGCTTTTTGTTGCGCTCTTTTTATATGCCGTAATTGATAACATGCCTAAGTTTGTGATGGAAGGTATGCTCTCTTACGACAACCAACTCTATTTCAATGCACTGTATTTCCCAGCACAAGGCATCCTGCTTACGGTGCAGTTGGTATACAAGCCACTGCTTGTTCGTATGGCAAATGTGTGGAATGATCCAGCTAAGCGCAAAAAGTTCGATCTCATCATCATTGGCATCATGTTTTTGATTGTGGTTGTAACGGTGGCCAACATTGTAATTATGGGCTGGATCGGTCTTGCCATCATGAGTTTCCTCTATGGTATTGATTTCGAACAATTCCGCGGGTTGTGTTTTATCATGCTTGCGGCAGGTGGCGTCACAGCAGCAATTGATTTCCTTTATCAAATCATCACGGTTATGCGTCGTCAAAAAGACGTTACCAAACTCTATATCATTACGCTTGGTTTCTCACTCTTTGTTCCCACGCTTCTTGTCATGTTTACGGGCTTGCCGGGTGCGGTTATCAGCTACCTTATCGTTATGAGTATTTTGCTGGTGCTGCTCGTATGGGAATACTTCCGCATTCGTTCAGATCTTGCTAAGCACCCCGAGAAAGCTTACGAATCAACCTCCAAGTCCACTCATGAACCAGTTTATGGATCGGCTCATGAGCATACTTATGAAACTGGTGATGTGGGCGATGGGGTTTCTGCGACACCGATGACATCTCAATATTCGCACTATCCAGAAACCTCTGAAGATTTTGAAGAATCGGAAGATCTGCAAGAGCCCTCGGCGCGCCATGTCATGCGTTTGCCCGAAATTGGGGACAATCACAAAGAGTAAGGATATGCCATGTATGTGCCACCAAATCTCAATGGAATGAATGGGTTTGAGCCTTGGGTTGGCTTTAAATTGCAGCCCTTCAATAAGGCAAATGAGGTGTGTTTGCCCTCTGCGTGGAATGCAACGGGAGATTTCTTTTTGGTGCATGTGCCGGGATCAGATCACGTGTCCTGTTGGCCGCGTGAAGTACACGGGGCACGTGTTGCTCAAATAGAGCAAACCGATCTTACTGTCTATGATACTGAAATGCGTCGTGAACTCATTGCTGAGCGTGAAGCAAATTTAGTAAGCGTGGTTGAAGAAGGGTGGCTTGAGATCCCCATCGAGATGCTTGAGGATTTAGGTATTGCAGAGGGCTCTGGTGTCATTGGGGTGCTTGGCATGCAAGACCATTTTGAGATCTGGAAGCCTGAGACCTTTGAAGAGACGGTATCTAAGATTGATGTATCTCCGCTCTTTGAGCAATAAAACATCCAGTCCAATTACGCAAACAAGTCATTCACGCAAGCAAGTTACTCAAGTAAGTCACTCACGTAGTGTGTTGGTTGCTTGCCGCCAAAGTAGTTTGGATCGTCGCGCGCGATCATGCGCTCAAAATACAGCACAAACCAGTTATAAGCCACATGCGCAATGATACAGACAAGTACGCTTTGGCTTATCACGTAGATGATGCCTAAGGTCGCTCCTCCTGTGAGCGTCATAGCAACAGAGAGTTTGTTGCGATACTGCCAGTGCACCAGCCAAAAAGCAAGCGTTGATCCCGCCACAGCAACAAGTGCGCTTGTTATTGAGTTAAGTCCGAGCGCCATAGCGCCCATCGTCAAAAGAGGAATAAGACAGCCGCGAAACACGGTTTCTTCAAAGATATTGGTGAGTGGAATGAGAGTCGCCAAAAAAGAAATAGGCAGCAAAATGAGTTCGCCGTTGAGACCTTGACGTAAATCGAGTTCATCGCGTTTATAGTTTGGATAAACAAGGCGTGCAATGAGGTTTACTGCCATATAGATGCCAATCATGACAAGTGGGGCGCACCACCATTGTGGGGGAAGTGTACACTGATCGAGCAAGAAGGTAAACCAACTTCCGTCTAATAAGCAGGCGATAGGGTTGCCGGTCTTGAGTGCGACTATAAGATAGGCAAGCAAGACGGTAACAAGTGCGAGAATTCCTGCAGATTGTAGCAAGGTGATTGCAAGGAGTTTGCGTTCTTTGTGTCCCAGAGAGCTATGTCCCATAGATTCAGACTCTTTGGAATCTTTAGGCTCTTGGGGCTCTTTTACCTGGTCAAACCCGTGAGTATTTGGTGACGATGAGTGAGATATGTTGCTGTTTTCCTTCATAACCAAGTATTATGTGCCCAGAAATAAATAAAAGGAAGGGGCAAAACCCATGATAGATTTAGAACAAACACAAGAAGATATTTTTGAAGAGTTCTCAGAATTTGAGAGCAGCATTGAGGCATATCAGCATTTAAATGAGCTCGCAACTATGCTGCCTGATTATGATAGTGCGCCTCGCGATCATGTGGTGATTTTGGATGAATTGGATCCTGAAATTGATCTCAAGTTATGGATGAAAGATGGAGGAATT
The DNA here is from genome assembly GCA_900542265.1 of uncultured Eggerthella sp. GTDB lineage: Bacteria > Actinomycetota > Coriobacteriia > Coriobacteriales > Eggerthellaceae > Anaerotardibacter. The sequence continues at coordinate 16,461 of UQML01000015.1, forward strand.
GAATTCACTGCCAAAAGTACTAAACAAACGGTTGAGGGGATACTATACTGCGTCTACGATCTTTTAGCTGGTCTTCCACCAACGGAGGTTGCTCATTCAGATGTTTACTTTGTTGAGGGGTTTGAGTCCCTTGGATTCAATTCGGAGACCCTCAACAATGTTATGCAAGCAATTGAGGCAATCCAGGAATTTGCAGCTGAAAGATCTTAGAAGAGCCACTTGTTTCTTATCCTTTCTTTTTGCAAGTGGACTTATGAGCGATGGGGCATATTGCTCTCGGAACCAGCTCTATCGCTAACTCGGCTCCCCAGTGTTTATGCTTCCACTGGGGAGTTTTTTTCTTGAGTGTCTTTTTTCTTGGGTACTTTGGTTACCAGTACAATCATGGCAATCATAAGTCCAAAGCCCACCAGATCAATAGGAGGAAATGAGGTGCCGAGCCATGCCCAACTAAACAACGTTGCTGAAATTGGCTCGATAGTAGCAAGCAGTGCGCTTTTTACCGGTCCTAGATCTTTTACCCCTTGGAAGTAAAATACGAACGCTAAAAACGTGCCAATGATGGCCATGTACACCATGCAAAGCCATCCTTGTGCGTCAAGTTCTACTACTGTGTTCCAGGGCTGTGCAATCATGGTTAAAAGAATTGCGCCCATAATCGAAGCGGTACCGACGGTGCAGATGTTACCCCATCGCGCCAAAAGTTCTTTTGGATAGATGGTAAGCACGGAGGCAAAGACGGCGTTCAAAAGACCCAAGATAATACCAGCTATAGGCAAGACGAGTTGGGTAGGATCACCGTGGGTTGCAATGATAAAAACAGAGAGGAATGCGAGGATAAATCCTGCAACATCGCGTTTTGAAGGAGCCTTGTGATACACAAAAGACGTCCAGGCAATAATCATGACAATTTCTAAGCATTGCAGGACAGTTGCCGTGCCGGCATTAGTTACCTGAATGGAAGCCATGTAGACAAGCTGGCAAGCTACCAGACCACAGATAGTGTAAATGATAAGTTTTCTTATTGAGCGCACATCGGTGATCATTTGCACAAAACGTTTGCGATCTTTGAAAACAATAAGAAGCGCAAAGCATGGAGCTGCAAGCATGAATCTAAACCAAGAGAGATACATTAATGACACCGAAGTGTGTTGCAAAAGATACTCTCCGCAGGCTCCCGAGAAGCCCCAGCAAATGCCACCAGCAAGGCTCATGATGACGCCACGAATAAAGATTATTTTTGCTTGATGAGTCACTATATGTGGCTAGCCTTTGGTAAGAAGGGACTTAACGAAAGGCTAGTTTACCCTTGATAGGGATAACGTTCAATTAATTCGGTGATAGTGATGAGCTCATATCCTTGTGACTTCAAATAGGGAATAGCCTCTTGAAGAGCAGCAACTGTTTGGGAGCGGTCTCCACCACCATCATGCATCAAGATAACTTCGCCAGGTTTTGCGCTCTTAATACGGCTTGCAATCGTTTCAGTGCCGGGGCGTTTCCAGTCGAGCGTATCAATGTTCCAGCCAATTTCTCCTGAAATAAGAGGCGATAGGTCATGGGCGACCTCTACGTCGAAATTGCCGCCTGGTGCACGGAAATACTTGCTTCCTGGCGCGCCTGTTGCATCTTGGATTGCTTGATTGCCCTTGTTTACCTCATCGAGACGTTCTTGGGTTGCCATTAGATTCAAACTTACGCCCTGCCCTGAGCCAGCTGCGTGATCCCAAGTATGTGTTGCAATCTCGTTGCCCTCATCGTGTGCACGCTTAACAATGTCTGCGTGGCTCGCAATCTGATCACCAATGGTATAGAACGTAGCATGCGCATCGTTGTCTTTGAGAATATTGAGAATGGTTTCGGTGTTAGAATCCCAAGGGCCATCATCAATGGTGATGGCCGCTACTTTATCGCCATGGGTGTCAGCATTGTAATATTGAATGATCTCTGTCACGGGTTCTTTGGAGGTCATATCAACGGTGATACCAGACTCATTGCCGGTGCGTGTGACTTTGGTGCCGTCCTCTCCCTTGACGGTGTATACATGAAGTGCTCCGACACCCTTTGCTTCCGTGGTGTAGGGGATGGTTTGTTCGTTAGAGTCCGTATAAGGCTCAGTAATATCAGTGCCGTCAGCGATAGCCACCTTCTCTCCGCCGCGCAAACGCTGTGTAAAATCAGTTACTGATTCATCGTTGACGGTGATGGTGGCACGATTGCCTTCGCCGGCTCGCATTACTGATGCGTCAACAGCTACGTAGTTGCCAGGATTGACGCTTACCAAGTTGTTGTCAAGAATACCTTCGAGAGTACGTTCGTCACCTGAAACGGTGACCGTTTCTCCGTTTAAAGTAATGTCAATAGCATGGTTGTTGTCGTAATTGATCCAGCCGATTACGCCCACTACCACGAGCGCGACTAAGCAAACGCCAGCAACAATAAGAGCCCGAGCAGGCGACTTCTTTTTCTTAGGGCGTGGTGCTCCCACGTTCATAGGGATAAACTTTCCCTGATTATGGTTGCCGCCACCGTTGTTTCCGTTTTTATTGGTAGTACTAACAGCGTGATGGGCGCCCGTTGTGCCTGCGTCAGCATTATCGGTTGTGTTGCTATGGTTGTATGCTTGCTGGTTACGATGGGCTGAGTAGGCTCCCGCAGTGCGCAGGGGAGCCTGAGGATCCGCAGGATTAGGGTAGAACTGTGTGTCAACAGGCCGCATTGGTGTAGACGCATCAGGACGGCCTGATTGTCCATAGCGTGAGCGGTCAAACTGGGCTGCGACAGAAACCGGCTCGAATGCACTAGACTCATTTGCATGAGCACCGACTGCACTAAATTGTTTGGTAGCAAAAGGATCGTGCTCAGAGTTTGTATGATTTGCGTTCGCGGATGTCGTGTTCGTTATAGATTTTGCGGGCGCTTCGCTTCTGGGGTCATCCTCAGTGCCAACTAAGTGGATAGGGATTTCGCCAGTCATATGGTCAAAATAGTCGGGAACCGGAGTGGCAAACGAGCCATCACGCGGGATGTAGTCAGTTGAAGTTTTTTCGTCTTCATCATCAAGGATGCCCGGTGACGGTTCAAAAAGACGTTGTGTTTTAGCAGGCGTAGCAGGTGCTTTAGCAGGCGTAACAGGTAAGGATGAGGACGTAGGATAATTGAGCTCTTCATATGCGGGTCTGCGGGTTGATTGACCAGCGAGTCCCTCGTAGCTATGTGTGCTATCGGGCGCTGATTGAGCAGCATAGGAACCAACTGAGTAAGAGTCAGTTGAGTAGGAACGGATGGTGTAGCCACCAAGACTATCCGTTGTGTCCGCACCCATGGCATTAGTCGTGGTATGAGTAGTGCTATCGGATGGTGTTGGGTCTAGGGATTGGAATGACCCTGTTCCGATTGAGGAAAACGATCCTGTTGCTCCACGGGTTGGATGCTCAGCAACGCCCATTGATCCACGGAGGGGAGCCAAAATATCAAACTCATCAGCGTGATGGTCGGCATATTGCTGTGCTGGTGTTGGATGTGTTCCGTCAGGGGAGAGCATGCCAATGCGACGCGCTTCATTTTGAAGTTCTTCGCGGGCGCTCCCCATGCTTACGCGCGGACCTTTTGAGCGTGGTCTGCGATGGGGCTTGGGAGTTTGTGCATCACTATCACGATGGGGTGTGTCATTATCTGAAAAAAGAGGCATGAGCGCTGGTTCCTTTTCAATTGCGTGTTTGCGATATGTGCCAATTTTTGTACGAAAAATATACGGTATATGTGTGAACAAATTGTACTCGTCTCTTGTGAAAGTATGTGTGGTAATTACGTCTAAAACCTTAATTTTTTCCTAGTAAGTTACTTACCTTTGGGAAACGTTATGAAGTTCGGGCTTGACAATACCGGGGAGGGGTATATTCTTGATTCAATCTTATACCCTATAGGGGTATCTAATTACCCTTGAGCAAAGGTTATCGACATGTCTGAAGAACTACACACAGAAATACATAAGAAAGATACAGAACGACCTCAAGAATTTCAGGATGATATTCAAAAACGCCTTAATAAGGTGATTGGTCAGTTACATGGCGTGAAGAACATGATTGATGATAATCGTTATTGCGGAGATGTATTAATACAGCTCTCGGCGGCCTCATCGGCACTTCGTACGGTTTCTGCACTCATTATGGAAAACCATATGCAGACATGTGTCGTGGAAAAAATCAAGCGTGATGATCCTGAAGTGGTTGAAGAGACTGTTCAGCTCATGAAGAAATTCTTGCGATAACGTCTTGCGCAATAAGGTGGATAAAGCAAATGAAACAAACCTTTGACATACTGGGGATGACCTGTTCAGCCTGCTCGGCACGGGTTGATAAGGCAACACATGCTGTTTCTGGCGTTGAATCGGTTGCTGTTAATCTGCTGAAAAACTCGATGGAAGTTACCTATGAGGGTGACGCATCAGTTGTATCTGAGATTAGCAGAGCGGTTGCCAATGCGGGGTATCAAGCAATTCCGCGTATGCTTTCTTCCGAGGATACCCTTGGCAATGCAGTAGGCAATGCAGCGCAACAAGCGGCTCAGAATGCAGCGCACACGGTCAAAATGCGTCTTATTGTCTCAACCATTTTTACCGTTCCTTTGTTTTATCTTTCTATGGGGCATATGTTTGGTTGGCCTCTACCTGCAATTTTTTTGGGTGATTCCCAAACGATGATTTTCGGTCTCACGCAGCTTCTTTTGCTTGCGCCCGTAATATTTGTTAACTTTTCGTTCTTCTCACATGGTTTTAAAGTGCTTTTCCAGGGTGCGCCTAACATGGATTCGCTCATTGCTCTTGGCGCATCGGCATCAACAGCGTATGGTGTTTATGCGCTCTATGTGATTGCTTATGCATTGGGTGTCGGTGATTATCATGGCGCACATAGTGCTGCGATGGACCTCTATTTTGAGTCCGCTGCTATGATTTTGACGCTTATTACACTTGGTAAGTATTTTGAGAGTCGCGCGAAAGCCAAAACGACTGATTCGCTTTCGCATCTGATAGACCTATCGCCTAAAACAGCTACCCAAATCATTGAAGGAGTCGAACAGCAGGTGCCGGTGGAAACGGTGCGACCAGGTGCCCTCCTTGTTGTGAAAGCGGGTGAGGCAGTGCCTGTCGATGGCGTGATTGTTGACGGCGCCGGATCACTTGATGAATCTGTTATCACGGGGGAATCCGTTCCGGTGGATAAAGAAGCAGGCGATGGGGTTACTGGTGCAACTATCAATACTGCAGGTTGGTTTATCATGCGTGCCGAGCGTGTTGGAGATCAAACAACACTTGCAGGCATTATCCGCTTAGTTGATGAAGCAACCTCGTCTAAGGCGCCTATTGAAAAAATTGCCGATAAAATTTCAGGCATATTTGTACCTGTTGTTATTGGTATTGCGCTCGTTACCTTGTGTGTATGGCTTGCTGTTGGCGCATCCTTTGCGCAAGCGCTTTCATATGCGGTTTCGGTATTGGTTGTTTCGTGTCCGTGTGCGCTCGGTCTTGCAACACCGACCGCTATCATGGTCGGGACAGGACGAGGAGCGGTGCACGGCATTCTCTTTAAATCTGCTGATGCGCTTGAAACTGCTCACACTGTTAAAACAGTGGTGTTTGATAAGACGGGAACGCTGACTGAAGGCAAACCGACGGTGACTGATGTAATTCCTGTGCAAGGCATGACTGCCGATGAGCTTCTTGCGCTTGCTTATACACTTGAGATGCGCTCGGAGCATCCGCTCGCGCAGGCGATCGTTGCTTATGTTGCATTACAACTGAGCGACCAATGTAGCCTCCCGACAATCACGCAGTTCGAGCAACTTGCTGGTCAAGGCGTTCGTGCAGACTACAATGGTGCATCAGGGCTTGCGGGTAATGTGCGTTTAATGCACACTCATCATATTGACTGCAGTGCTTATCAAGACTTAGCTGATGAGCTTGCTCGCCAGGGAAAGACAGTGCTCTACTTTGCTCAAAATGGTGTCTTTGCAGGAATGATTGCTCTTGCAGATCAGCCCAAGCCTGAATCTGCGACTGCTATTGCGCAGCTCAAAAATCTTGGAATCAAAACGGTCATGCTCACGGGTGACAACGAGCAGACCGCTCATGCAATTCAAGCGCATCTTGGCGTTGATAGAGTGATTGCAGGGGTGCTTCCTGATGGTAAAGAGCAGGTAATCCGTGAACTTTCTCAAAAGGGAAGTGTTGCTATGGTTGGCGATGGGATTAATGATGCTCCTGCTCTTGCGCGTGCTGATATTGGCATTGCTATTGGAGCAGGAACTGATATCGCAATAGAGAGTGCATCAGTGGTATTGATGCACTCAAATCCTGCCGATGTTCCTTCAACTTTATTGCTTTCACGTGCCACCATGCGCACAATTAAGCAAAACTTGTTTTGGGCATTGATTTATAACGCGCTCTGCATTCCACTTGCGGCGGGTTGTTTTGCCGTATGGCTTGGGTGGTCGCTCAATCCTATGATTGCAGCAGCCGCCATGAGTTTTTCAAGTGTGTGCGTGGTAACTAATGCCTTGCGCTTGCGCCGTTGGCATCCAATCCCATCACTCTCTGCGATTTCCTATATTGCGTCACCAGCTACAGTAGAAGCTTTAATGCCAAAGGAGGACAACAAAATGACTACTAAGAAAATCTCGGTTGAAGGAATGATGTGTCAACACTGCGTTAGCCATGTTAAGAAGGCGCTTGAAGGTGTCGATGGAGTCGCGGAGGCGAGTGTTGATTTGGACGGAAAGACAGCCACAGTCACCCTCGTTAGTGATGTTGATGATCAAAGCTTGATCAATGCCATTGTTGAAGCTGGATACGAAGCGACTATGAAATAGCGCTTCCGCATGCACAAGACTATCTATGCTTTTTGTGTTACGTTTTGAACACTTCTTCACTCTTTTTTGATTTTAATGCCCCTCGTGACGAGTTGAGACTTTTTGTGAGCCTCGCTCGTCACTTCATTCTACTGAGGTAAATCTTTTATTCATCATCTGTCCAATAACGTGACAAAACAGGTGCTTTGAGTGAGGATTTTAGCTTCTTATCATGTTGGCGATAGGGCTATTCAACAAGGTGACCCTCACTCAAAGGCCGATCTCGTCAAAAAGCCTTCAAAAGAAGCACACCGCTTCTCCTATGAATCAGATGAAGCGGTGTGCTTTCTAGTTTTTAGCTCTTGAGTGCCGAGCACGTTAGTGTTTGAGCGTATTAGCGATTACCTGCGTTAACCATGCGATCCATGCTGCGTACCAAAAGACCAAGGCCTTCAACGTAGCAATAGATTTCCATGCCTGATTTGCAGCGGAAGGTGCATTCTTGGCAAGGATTTTTGTCACAATATGCAAAGGCATCCTCATCGGCAAAGGCAAATACCAAAGGTGGCCATTTCTTAGGAGTGACATATTTAAGCTGTAAGCCGGTAAATGTTTTAAGGGCAATCCATTTAGGCTTTAAGCCAGACAAGCCGCCATCCCATTTGATTTCAACGCAGTTGTTATTGAAACCGCCTAAAATGCGGTAGTCAAACTTGAACTGATCTTGAACATCCTCCCATGGAATAGGCTCAAGCTTTTCCATGGGCTCTCCGCAGCAGCTGGGATTTATTTCAATGCTAGAGTAGGGTAACTCAACACGCAAGGAACGCTCCCCATCATCTACGGTATGAGTCTCAACGGAACTATCGATACCAGCAAAAATAGTGCCACAAGTATTGCAGCGATAAAAAGGAATATGAGCCGCGGTAACGCGAGGCTTCCACGTTGCATGAGTGCGCGTTGGGCTGAATTCTGCCATGGATCCTCCTGGTTTTTCTCATGTTTGATCTTATTTGTTGCGATTATTTTAATGAACCCCATCATCAAATGCCACATCGTAATGCTATATCGTAAAAAGAAAGTAAAAAAGAAAGTAAAAAAGAAAGTAAAGAGAGAGATAAAAAATAGAGAGAGTATCTTTGACAAGGCGCTGGTGCACTTTTACAATTTAAGAACTATGTTAAGTTTCCAACTGGGAAGGGGATGCGCATGAGCGTATACCAGGAGGCATATAAAATGCCCGAATTCACCTACAATTATGAGCGCTTAATTGTAGACGTCCGTGGTCCTATCCACGTTGTATCTTTTAATGATGCTGACAACCTCAACGCTATGTCTTATCAGCAGATGCGTGATTTCAACGATTATCTCAAACTTGTCCGCATGGATCAGGATTGCCGCGTTATCGTTCTTACTGGTGAGGGCAAATCTTTCTGCGCAGGCTTCAATTTGAACGAACTCAACTATGAACCACCTGCAGAACTTGGTCGTTGCCAGCGTGACTACAACATCATGCAGACTATCTGCTCTGATCAGGCTGTCAACATGCGCGCATGCCCTCAGCCTATCATCGGTGCTCTCAAGGGTCACGCAGTAGGCGGCGGCCTTTCACTTTCATGTGCTTGCGACATCCGTGTTTTGGGCGAGTCTTATAAGATGCAGGCAGGTTACTTAAACATTGGTTTGACCGGTACCGATATGTCTGGTTCTTACTATCTCCCTCGCATTGTTGGTTATGCTCGCGCTGCTGAGGCTCTCTACACTGCTCGCCGTATTGGTGCTGCTGAGCTTCTTACCTGGGGCTTTGCCGCTAAGGTCGTTGCTGATGATGATGTTGTTGAAGAGGCGGTAAAGATGGCTGAGGCTATGTGCAAGAACTCTTCACCATTAGGTCTTCGTCTCACCAAGAACTCTCTCCAGTCTTCACTCGACAACTCCTTTGATGCTCAGATCAAGATGGAGAACCTCAACCAGGTTTTGGCTTCTCAGACTGATGACGCTCGTCGTGGCGTTCAGAAGATGAATCCTAAACTTCGTGAGGATGTTAAGGCAAATCCAGAGAAGTACACCTTCACTAATCACTAGTCGATCACGAATCAATGACTAACCAATCATGAGACTAATCATCTCAACTGGTGCAGGGTGCTTACCATATACCTACCCTGCAAAGTCGCCTAAATAGATGTGATTTTTAAAGCTCTCCCGATTCATTTCGGGAGAGCTTTTTTCAGGTGCATAAAGAAATCAAATTGATAGGCATTTTGTGGCTGGAAGCATCTATAGTGAGTAGCGATACAGAATCTATTGGCTCGGGGTGAAAAAGGGGATAGCCATGGTAGAGGCAGAAGATCGCGTGATCCGATGGGGTATTATTGGTTGCGGAGATGTTGTTGAGACCAAAAATGGTGTACCCATGTATTTAGCTGATCACTCGGAACTTGCGGGAATTTGGAATCGTACTAAAGAAAAGGCGATTGCGTGGTGCGAGCGCCATGAACATGGTCGCGCTTACGATAGTCTCGATGAACTTCTGGAAGATCCCACGGTCGACATCATTTATGTTGCGACCACGCCTAATGTGCATAAAGAGTATGCCTGTAAAGTGGCTGCTGCGCATAAACATTGCTATTTAGAAAAGCCCATCGCCTTATCCTGGGATGATGCACAAGATATTAAACGCGCGTTTGAGGAAAGTGGAACACAGTGCTTTGTCGCGCATTATCGCCGTGGGATGCCGCGTTATAAAGAAGCTAAGCGTCTGCTTAAATCAGGAGCGATTGGGCACGTGCGCGGTGTCCAAATTGTTCGCACGCAGCGCCAAACTGCTGAAGAGATGTTGCCGGAAGCAGAAAAGCCGTGGCGTGTGCGCCCTGAAGTGTCTGGTGGTAGTCATTTTTATGAAGGCGATGCGCACATGCTTGATCTAGTAGATTTTCTTGTTTCGCCTTTTGTGGATTTTAAGCTCGAAGTTACCAATGAGACGGGCTTTTACGAGGCTGAGGATGCGGTGTCGCTCTCAGCGCGCACTGAATCGGGCGTTCTTGTGTCAGGCATATGGTGTTATGCAACGTACAAAGCGCTTGATAGGTTCTTGATTTTTGGCGATCAAGGCTCGCTTGCGTTTCCGTATTACGACAACGCAGCACCTCTTGTCCTTGAACGCATTGCAGGAGATCCTGAGCAAGCTATTGCTCATGAAGGTGTCATGGGCGGCGTACGTGAAGAGGCAGAGCTTGAAACGATCGAGATTACTACACAAACAGATGCGTATCCTGGCATGGGTCAGGTTCAAGATATTGTCGATGTGTTACGTGGTGCTCCTGGGGCAGTATGTACGAGCACGCTTGATAGCGCGCTAAGAACGTTGTGGGTTACGTGGTCAGCGCGTGAACTCATGCGTGCTCAAGGGCGTGCCCAAGGACGTGCTCAAGGACGTGTTCAAGGAACAAAATAGGTTATTTCTTGACGGTCATAACCGGAATGTCAACGCGACGTAAAACCCCATCGCTGACACTACCTAAAATAGAGCGAATAGCGCCTAAGCCGCGACGACCCATGACAATAAGATCGCAGTCATGTTTGTCGGCATAATGGCAAATGCCCTCGACAGGAGAGGGGTGAGAAACGACGCGATAGAGCACGCGACCAGGGTGCAGACCTTGAACATAAGGCGTGGCGGCTTTAACCATCTCATCATGGGTTTGCTGAATTTCGTCGTTGACCATCTCTGAGTAGGCTTCAAAGTAGACAAAACCAGTGTCGGTACCTGTCAGGGGGTCAAGATTGGTAGCGGTTGGAATTGCATCGGGATAGATAACAGTTATGATGTGCAGCATGGAGTTGGGGTTGTTGTCGACAAACTCGCGGGCACATTTGATGGCATATTCTGCGTGATCTGATCCATCATAGGGAACCAGAATAGTTTTATAGGGCATCATCGGGCTTTCTCCTTATCTATTGGGTGACGTGCTTACGGTCGTATGTGTTGTTACGTTCGTTGTTTTATTCGTTGTCTTGTTCGTTCTTGGCGTTGCTCTTTTATTAGTACAAAATGCCGAGCTTCTTGGCTTGCATAGTGAGCTCATCGCGAAAATCAGGATGCGCGATAGCAATCAAGCGTGCGGCACGTGTGGGGATATCTGCCCAACGCAGATCTGCCACACCATACTCAGTTGCGACAAATTGCAGGTCATTGCGCAAACTCGTGATGGCGCTTCCTTGGCTTAGCATAGGGACAATCTTGGAGACTGGGCCTTGCTTGGTGTGGGCAACACTTGTCACCGCAATATACCCTTGACCGCCTTTGGAGTGTTTGACACCACGCACGAAGTCAAACTGTCCGCCACTTGCAGAGTATTGACGCGGACCGATACTCTCCGCGCAAATTTGACCTGTGAGATCAATGGAGATGGCGGTGTTGATTGAGATCATCTTATCGTTGCGCGCAATGTGAGCCGGGTTACATACTTCTTCGTAGCTGCAATAATACATATCGGGATTCTCGTTGATGTAGTCGTAAAGGCGTTTTGTGCCTGTTGAGTAACCACCAACTGATACGCCGGGCATGTAGTTTTTCATTGAGTTATCAATGACGCCCTTAATCTGCAGATCAGCAAGCGCATCCGAATACATTTCCGTAAAGGTACCCAGATGTTTTTTGCATTCCAGCCCTTTGGCAATAGCATTTGAAATGCCACCGATGCCTAGCTGGATACACGACCCATCGTCAATACGATCCACGATATGCGCTGCTACTTCGAGCTCTTCTTTGGTAGGAGCGGGCGTTTCTATATCTTCAAGTTCAATGTCTTGCAGGAAGAATGCTTCAATTTGATCGACATGGTAGCCATGTGAATCGCCATAGACGCGCGGTAAGTTGCTATTAATTTGGGCGATGATATGTTTGGCGCCGCGCAGTGCACCTTGCTCAAAACCAAGAGGTCCAATATTGCAAATGCCATCCTCATTGGGGGGTGTCATTTGAACCACCGCGTAATCGAGCCCTATCTCTTCAAGCATCCGATTGGTGTCTGAAAAGTGCACAGGAATATGCGTTACGCATCCTGACTTAAAGCCAGCGCGTTCATTGGGTCCTGCAAAATAGGTATGATAGCGAAACTGATCAGGGGTGACATGCATATCCCCAAAGGGAAAATCACCATTCATCCAGTTGCCATAGATGTTGATACCAGATAGTTCACCTGTTTGAACGCGGTCAAGTATGCCCATAATAATAGTGGTTGGAACGTGGAGACCGCCCGTGTATATTTTTTGATTGCCAGTGATGTGACGTTCGAAAATATCATCAAGCGTAATTTGTTTATTTTTGTATTCCCTTTGCCAACCCATGTTTCCCCCTCAGGCCGACGCGTGCATAACTCCTGCTCACTATTGTAGCGGTAGTGGTATCGGCGGGAGACGAGGAAATTAAAGAGTCATTGATCCGATAGGATCCGATAAGATTTTTTGCCTCTTGCGTGTTTGCCTCGGTGTTTGCCTAGGTTCTTGTTGAAAAAAGAGTGTTATGCGGTAGAATAGAGCAACACAAAAGCCAACGTGGCTCAGTTGGTAGAGCAACGCACTCGTAATGCGTAGGTCGCCGGTTCGAGTCCGGCCGTTGGCTCCAGCAAAACATTCAGGTCAGCAGGGTATTCTTGCTGACCTGTTTTGCTTTAGGTCTTTTGAATGTACATCCTGGGACAGCTTGGAGACACTCTTTGAATGTCTAGGATTTGCGTTCATGATGCCATCCAGGTAAACACATTTGTGCTGTCGTGGTAGTTTAGAGGCAGCTCGAAGACAGCTTGAGAGAAGAACGGATATTTTTGAGCACGATTGATTTCATTTTTATTATGCCATTTGGCATAATAAAAATGGCATAATAAAATCTACTCGACATGAGTATTGCATCTGACACAACAGTCCCATCTATCACCAAACAGCTTGCTCTTCTTGCGCTCCCTACTTTTGGTCAGCTGATAGCAGAGCCTGCTTTTATCTTGGTTGATACTGCCATCATTGGCCATGTGAGCGATTCAGCGCTTGCTGGTTTATCGCTTGGTTCAACCATTGTGCTTACTGCTGTGGGTTTATGTATTTTTCTCGCCTATTCAACGACCTCGCAAGTGGCGCGGTTATTCGGAGCTGGCCGTAAACGTGAAGGCCTCCAAGTGGGAATTGATAGCATGTGGCTGTCGCTTTTAATTGGTATCGTGTTAGCAGTGACGCTCTTTGCGTTTGCGGATCCGCTTTGCTTTTTGCTAGGCGGGCGCGGTGCCGATCTCGATCAAGCAGTTATTTACACGCAAGCAGTTGTCATCGGTGTTCCTGGGATGCTCTTGGTCTATGCATCAAATGGCATTTATCGCGGATTGCAAAAAGTGAATATTACGCTTGTGGCGGCAGTGAGTGGTGCTGTACTTAATACGGTACTCGATGTTATTTTCGTTATTGTTTTGGGTTGGGGAATTGCTGGTTCTGGCTTTGCGACACTTATTGCTCAGTGGTTTATGGGGCTATTTTTAGCAATTCCTGCTCTTATATGGGCTCATGGCGATGGGGTTAGCTTGTGTCCGCATTTCCTGGGTATTGCGGCAGCGGGACAGGATGGTTTTCCGCTCTTTGTGCGCACGCTTGCTCTTCGCATTGCTATTGTTGCTACCGTGGTGGTGGCAGCTTCTATGGGGACGTCTGTGCTTGCCGGTTATCAAATTGTTAATGCAGTTTGGAACTTTGCAGTCAACATTCTTGATTCAGTGGCGATTGCCGGTCAGGCGCTCGTGGGTGCAAAACTAGGAGCGAAAGAATTTGTCGATGCGCGAAATCTTACACGCATAACGGCGCGATCGGGCATGGTTATGGGTGTTTGTGTGGGCGTTCTCTTTATTGGTCTAGGATTTTTTGCGGGTCAACTTTTCTCTCCCAACGAAGAGATTCAACAGGTGGTGACAGCAAGCATGCTTGTTTCAGGCATCACAATGCCACTTCAAGGTTGGATGTGGGCGCTTGATGGAATTCTTATTGGGGCAGGCGATTTTCGCTATCTTGCAGCTACGTTACTTGCGGTTGCTGCAGTCTATATCGTTACATTGCTGGTGATCGAACTTGTTGTTGTTCCGCATCTGACAACGAGTTTTATGAGTGCGTTGATTTTATGGGCAGCCTTTGATGTGGTACTCATGGGTGGTCGCGCGGTTGCAAATGGCCTGCGCATCCGTAGTGATCAGTGGATGAATAATGCAGCAACAGCTGAGTTAGACTAGCGAGACAACTCTTCGTATCACACAATGATATTGTCGCCTGTATTACAAGGATGAAGTATTCCACCCATACGGATAGCAAGGCGCTCGTATGCTTCAGATCCCGTGCAATGACCGGTGTAAAACGTTGCACCTGTTTGTATGAGGCGTGTGGCAAATTCATCAAGATAGGCATCATCAACGGCGCAAGCACCGTTGCCTCCAATGGCGAGATGGAAGCCCGAGATCACAACATCAGGGTATCGGCCAGCGATTTGCTTGGCAGCTTCAATGATGTTAACAATGCCGCGATGTGCGCAACCACCAATCAGTACCAGCGTGTTGTCCTCTGCAACAAGAAGATTTTGTTCGTGTTCAAAATGGTCGAGACCCGCATCATCACGCAAGCAGTCGTTGGCAGGAGAGGGAAGGTTATGGTTTTCAATGTTTGAGAAGAACGTGATGCCGGGCGCAATTTCATCAACAAGTTGGGCGATGCGGTGTTGAGGATGATGCTCTAGTTGAGGGTCGAGGCCAATCCAACCCGCTTCAGAATAATGGTTTTCAAAGGCGCGTACGGTGGTGTAAAAGGGCGCTGTAGTGTTGAGTGACAAAAATGTTGCAAGGCCACCTCCATGATCATAGTGTCCATGTGAGATTGCAGCGAGATCAACAGCGGCAAGATCAATGCTGAGATTACGCGCATTGTGGGCAATCTCATCGCCAGGACCCATATCAAAAAGAATGCGATGGTCTGCGGTTTCAAGATAGAGACTCAATCCATGTGCATTTTTAAGCTCATTTGTATCGGCGGTTATGGCAGCACGGGGTGAGATATTATTTTCAAGCAAGGTGACAATTCTCATGATTCAATCCTTGATACGGTGATTATAGCGATGGGGCTGAGGTGGTTACCGTGATGGCTGTAGTGTCAAACGTTGTAATGACCGTAGTGTTACCTGTTGTAATGTGCCCATTATAAAGCTTTATGAAACTGTTCGGTGAGTCCCATATTTGTTCTACAATTACTCTCATGGTGCATCGTATTGTGCAGGCGTAAAGATGCGCAATCATTGTGTTGCAATGCATTTTTATCGGATGCATAGGATGCATGTAATAGGGGATAAAAAAGGGGGTCTGTAGTATGGCATATGAAACCATTTTGACTGAGGTGCGCGATCACGTATTGATCATCACGCTTAATAGGCCTGAAGCGCGTAATGCGATGAGTTCGCAAATGATGAAAGACTTATCCGATGAGCTTGAACGTTGGGATAACGAACCTGACGAGCGAGTGTGCATTATTACCAATACGGGGACATGCTTTTGCGCAGGAGCAGATTTGAAGGAACTGGCCGCTGGCACTCATCATTTGCCTGAGGGGAAAGAAGACTGGGGCTTGTTAGGCATGTCAAAACATCAGTTTAAAAAGCCTTTGATTGCGGCTGTTAATGGCGTATGTGTTGGTGGCGGAATGGGACTTATGCTTGCTTGCGATATGGCAGTTGCGAGCGATCATTCTGTTTTTGGTTTACCTGAGGCCCGTCGTGGGCGCGCTTCAACGGGCGATGGGGCCATCGTTCGTTTGATGCAACAGATTCCGCAGCGATTTGCTGCTGAATTAATTTTAGTTGGCGATAATATTTCTGCTGAAAAAGCAGCTCAATGGGGGTTGCTGAATTATGTCGTTCCTGAGGAACAAGTGCTTGAGATTGCGCTTGGTTTAGCAGCGGGAATTGTCAAGAGCGCACCCCTTGCTATTGAGTATTCCAAGGCAGCCATGAAAGAGTGTGCTGCAGAAAATGATTTGTTCCCCGGTAAGGGCTGGGAGATCATGGATCACTATCAAGCGTTGGTAAACGCCACTGAAGATGCAGAAGAAGGACCACGTGCCTTTGCTGAGAAACGTGATCCTGTCTGGAGAGGCTGCTAACCATTATTGGTTGTTGTAATAGTCTTGAATGGCTGCTTGGATGGCCTCTTCTGCCAGAACCGAACAATGTAGTTTGTGGGCGGGGAGGCCATCAAGTGCTTCAGTAACCGCTTGATTGGTGAGTTCTAATGCCTCTGATAAAGGCTTTCCTTTAATGAGTTCAGTTGCCATAGAGCTCGAAGCAATGGCAGAGCCGCAGCCAAAGGTTTCAAATGCGACATCTTCAATGATGTCATTTTCAATCTTGAGATATATTTTCATAATATCGCCGCATACGGCGTTGCCTACTTCACCAATTCCGTTGGCATCTTCAAGAGGGCCGATATTACGCGGATTACGGAAATGATCCATTACTGTTTCGCTATAGAGTGCCATGAGAATTTCCTTTCCTTGTCTAGGTGTGTGGGCGTGGACTAGGTGTGAGTTCGATGTGAGTCTTATAGGATGAAGTTTGTTTTCCCGGCAGCCTTATCCTTCCAAAGAGGTGATATAGAACGCAAATAGGCCACTATTTCAGGAACCGCTTCCAAAATAGCCTCAACATCCTCATTAGTGTTTTCTTCGGAAAGTGTCAGGCGCAATGATCCATGGGCAATCTCGTGAGGCTTGCCCAAAGCGAGCAGTACATGGCTCGGGTCAAGCGAACCTGAGGTACAAGCAGACCCTGATGAAGCGCAAATTCCCCGATCGTCAAGTAATAAAAGAAGGCTTTCTCCTTCAATCCCTTCGAAACAGAAGTGAACATTGCCGGGAAGTCGATGAATCGGGTCTCCATTGAGAACGGAATGAGGGATGGGAGAAAGACCCGCAATAAGCCGATCTCTTAAAGCGGCGGTTTTAGTAGCGTTTTCTTGCTGGTGTTGGCATGCCTCCTCAAGAGCTGCCGCCATTCCAACAATTGCGGGCAAATTTTCCGTTCCAGCTCGTTTGCCGCGTTCTTGCGCGCCGCCTTCAATAAGGCTTGAAAGAACGATGCCTTTACGAGCGTAGAGCGCACCCACTCCTTTAGGGCCATGAAATTTATGGGCAGAAAGGGAAAGCAGATCAATATGTTCTTTTTTTACATCGATAGGGATGTGCCCGACTGCTTGTACGGCATCGGTATGAAAAAGAACACCTCGCTCATTACAAACTGCGCCAATCTCTGCGATAGGTAAAACGGAGCCAATTTCATTATTGGCGTACATGATAGTAACAAGAGCGGTGTCATTACGAATACGGTGTGCTACTTGTTGAGCGGTAACCGTGCCAGTGTCTCCTACCGGTAGTAATTCAATCTCAAATCCTTCTCGCTCAAGTTTTTTAAGCGTATGAAGTACCGCGTGATGCTCAAAAGCAGTAGAAATAATATGGCGTTTGCCCTTACGGGCACCCAATAGTGCGGCTGATCGAATAGCTTGATTGTCAGCTTCGCTTCCTCCTGAGGTGAAAATGATTTCTTGAGGATTGGCTCCAATGCAGGCAGCAATACGTTTGCGGGCATCTTCAAGTACCTCTCTGGCATGTTGCCCTAACTCATATAAGCTTGAGGGATTGCCCCAGGTATTGCGTGCACAATTGGTAAGGGCTTGTAAGGCCGCATCGCTTAAAGGGGTAGTTGCTGCGTTGTCTGCATAAATCATAAAAACCTCCCATAGTGTTAGTTTGTAAAGATTTAGCGTGGGTAGATCAATTGGCTGGCAGGGTTGTCGGTCTGCATGATTAATCCGAAAAAAGTGGCGTAGAAAGATATCGATCACCGGTATCAGGGAAGAGAACCACGATGGTCGCTCCAGCGTTCTCAGGGTGTTTAGCAAGTTCAATTGCGGCATGAAGGGCTGCGCCAGAAGAGATACCAACAAGGATGCCTTCAGTGTGACCAATAAGTTTTCCTGCAGCAAAAGCATCGTCATTTGAGACAGGAATTACTTCATCATAGAGAGTGGTGTCGAGTACCTGTGGGACAAAGCCAGCACCAATACCTTGGATTTTATGAGATCCGGAGCGTCCCTCGCTGAGCACTGGTGAGTCTTGCGGTTCAACAGCTACAAGTGTTACAAAAGGATTTTGTTCTTTGAGATAGCGGCCAACACCTGTAATAGTACCGCCCGTGCCAACGCCCGCCACGAAGATGTCAACTTTGCCATCAGTATCATTCCAGATTTCTGGGCCAGTTGTTGTTTGATGAGCTAGAGGGTTTGCAGGATTAGTAAATTGACCAGGGATAAAGCTATGGGGAATTTCTTGCGCAAGCTCTTTTGCTTTTGCAATGGCACCCTTCATACCTTTGCTGCCGTCAGTCAAAACAAGTTCTGCTCCGTATGCTTTCATAAGTTGACGACGCTCTACGCTCATGGTTTCAGGCATAGTAAGGATAATTCGATATCCACGCGCTGCAGCAACAGATGCAAGGCCAATTCCAGTATTTCCTGAAGTGGGTTCGATGATGGTGAAACCAGGTTTTAGTTCACCTTTGGCTTCAGCATCATCAAACATAGCTTTGGCAATACGATCTTTAACTGATCCTGCTGGATTGAGGTATTCCAGTTTGGCTAAGATGCGTGCTTGAAGGTTTTCTTTTTTCTCGATGTGGGTCAACTCAAGAAGAGGGGTGTTTCCGATGAGTTGATCTGCTGAAGTGTAGACAACGGACATAATAGGTACTCCTTTGCTTGCTTTTCTTTCGGGCTATTTGTTTTGCATTGCTGACGATGTTTTGGTGACGTCATCTTATACCTATAAACCTACTAAGTAAATAGGTTTATGAAGAGGAGAGTATAAAAAAGTGCAAAGAAGCATGTGAGTGGATGGATAAGATTTGGAGCTGCATGAATGCCTTGAATACCTAGTAACCCCATCGGTATAATGGGTTAAAAAAGTAAAGGTGAATAGAGGAAAACGGATGATGATTTCTACTAAGGGCAGATATGCTCTGCGTTTTCTTATTGATGTCGCTGAACATCAAGGAGAAGGCTATGTGCCTTTGAAAGAAGTGGCTGCGCGCCAAGAAATTTCTGAAAAGTATCTCGAAATAATTGTAAAAGAACTTGTTAGAGGAGGGTTTTTACTTGGTGTGCGCGGCAAAAAAGGGGGCTATCGCTTAAGTATGTCTCCTGAGGAGTGTTGCGTTAAAGACATTATCGAGCTTATGGAAGGCCCCTTAGCCCCTGTTGCTTGTTTGGGGCCAGAACAAGCAATTTGTCCGCGTCGTGATGAGTGTCGGACCCTTTCTTTGTGGCAAGGTCTTGATGAGGTTGTTTCTCGCTACTTGTCACACTATACCTTGGCTGATCTTTGCGAGGTAAAGAGCTAGTGATGCTCGTTTGATGATTTTGAAAGCCACGATTGAGTGCAAACTAAAAGCGGCACAGCTTGGTGCCGCGCCGCTTTTTTTACATGATCTCTCGTTGTGATTCCTTTTAGGCTTCTACATAGGTTCCTTCACGCAGATAAGCTAAAAGCTGTTCTTTGTCCATGTGGTCGATACCAAGTTCAGAGAGCTTCAAGCCAGTTTCGAAGTAGTTGGCTTTATTCATAACGCCACCTAAGACAATCATGGAGTCGATGATAGGAGTAGGCACGCCAAACTTCTTACCAAGCTCATGATAAACATGGCAGCCAACAGGAACGTCTTCAGTTACATAGCGGTTGTTGATGCTGAAAGGCCCTGTGCCAAAACCGACTTCCCATTGCTGATCAAAAGGAACATCGCAACCTTCACCCATATATTCTTCGCCAAGAACGCTCGTGCGCTGATAGAAAACTTCCTTCTTGAAGGGCTGAATGCCAACGCCAATAGCCTCAGCAAGCGCGATTTCTTCGTTATAGAACTGATATTGGACTTCTGAGATTGAAGGGCAGAAGGAATGTGAGTAGATGGAGTAGTCATGGATGTTGTTGTTAAGTACCGTATTAAAGTTCTCCATGGTAGAGACACCCAACACAGTACCTGGAACGTGAATGACGGGGTTAACATTAGAGAATCCAATGTCTAATACGGTGTCACCGCAAACAGCCCCATCGCCTTCAGTAACGGCATCAAAACAACCGAGTGCTTTTGAACTCTCTACAAAATCTTCAGTATCTTTTGCAGGAAGCGCAGCTCCACGCAAGGTGATTGCGCGATACACCAGTGAGCAGGTTGGTTTCATGACGCCACCCTCGGTATCAACGCGGGTGCCGTAAGGAGCAGAAGACCATCCGCCAATAATAACGTCTTTGTCGCAGTTCATTTCACGCATCATTTTGCGGAGTTTGAGAGAACCATAGTTATCAGGAATAATGTGGATAATTTGGCCGTCTTCTAGGCAGGGGATAAGTTCTTTGAAAAAGACTTCATGAGCAATAGAAGGAATGCCTACTACGATAAGCTTTGCTCCTTTAACAGCCTCAGCAACAGAGTTGGTTGCAAGGCTATAAAATGCTCTACCCATACGGCGGAATCCATATTTGGTTTGTGTACCGGGAGCCTTGTCTTGCAAGCGAATTCCCGTGCGCGCTACACTGCCTAAGCTT
The DNA here is from genome assembly GCA_900542265.1 of uncultured Eggerthella sp. Classification (GTDB taxonomy): domain Bacteria; phylum Actinomycetota; class Coriobacteriia; order Coriobacteriales; family Eggerthellaceae; genus Anaerotardibacter. Next base: position 36,972 of record UQML01000015.1, read on the forward strand.
TTCTCGAAGAAGGGATCAAGGTCGCAAATGCGTACTTCTTGACCGGCGAGAGCACAATCAGCTCCGCATGTTTTTCCGACAGCGCCGCCACCGAGAACTGCTACGGGAGCGTTTCTTAAAGATTCAACATCAACCATGAAAAGATGCCTCCTTGACTATCGATATGGTGATATTTTTCATAAGGGACGATGAGTAGTTCATACTCACTTATTTTTACTCAGTATACTACTGCTTACTGAGCTGTTTGTACGGCCGCTTCTTCACGCGCGCGTGCCTCTGCGAGTTCTTGCGCTTCTGCGGCATTTGCGGGATAAATTCCGTAGCTGGGCTCTAGGACAGAAGCGGGCATAGGCTCTCCTGTATAGCAGGTTACCTCACCTGCTTCTTGAGCTGCTGCAATCTCATCTTCAGTGTAGCCAAGCTCAGCTAGAACCTCTTTAGTGTCGTAGCCGATGGGACGTGAGCGATAGAGTACAGGATCTCCTAAACTTGCGAGGCGCACAGGAGCTGTGGTGATCGTGTAAGAATGATCATCGCCATAGCCTTGGTCTTCATAGTAGACACGTCTCAGCTGATCGTTGTCAAAGGCTTCTTTGTCTTGTAAGACGTCTTCTACGGTGCGGCATTTCTCGCAAGCAAGTTCTTCTTCTACGAGAATGGGCTCCCAATAGCTCCAAGGTTTGGATTTAAATATTTCTTCCATTGCGGCAATGACTTCAACATTGTTGCCATTTTGCGCAAGCGCCTCAAGCGTGTTATAAGCAGGGTCTTCCCAGTATTTAGAATCCATACCGATAGTTTCAAAGACCTTGCGACTGAACTTATTGTAATTGCCAAAACACATCACAAACCAAACGCCATCTGAGGTGACATAACTGTTATTAGTAGGACACGGTGCTTGTGCGCGATCCTTAGGATGTTGTTGACCTTGCTGCTGAGCACAGATTGCACTCATCATGCCCCAGTTAGAAACGTGGTAGAGGCTTGTAACAACTTTGTCGCCCACTCCGGTGCGTTCTGCATTCCAGAGTGCTGCCAAAACACCAACGGCAAGAGCGTTAGAGGAATTCCAATCGCCAAAAGCAACAGGAGAGTTGCCAACCTCAAAATGCTCACTCGCATTAGGGAAGCTCATGGTAACACCACCACGAGCAGAGTAGGTGATCGCATCATAACCTTGTTCATCTGCCATTTCTCCGCGTTCGCCATAGCCACGCAACTGCGCCCAAACAAGTTTAGGAAACTTTGCATGAAGCGTCTCGTAATCAAGACCTAAGCGTTTTAGAGCAGGTGTGCGATTGGAAGTAATGAAAACATCAGCATCAGCCAAGAGACGCATCATGGCTTCCATTCCTTTTTCCGTTTTGAGATTAAGCGATACCCATTTGCGATTGAACCCACCGCAATCATAAGCCGCATCGTCAATGTCGGTTTTAAATTTCATGCCCCAAGACACACCCTGCGTGCGTTGATCGTCGCCCACTTCGCGCTCAACTTTGTAAACGGTTGCGCCAAGCTCTCCTAAGAGACGTGCGCATCCAGGCGCTGCCGCGAAAATGGTTAAGTCTACTACTTTAAGTCCTTGTAATCCTCCCATATGATCCCCCTTGTTATTACTCTTACAGGTACAAGCGATGTGCACACGTAAAACACCCCATCGTGCGCACACGGTATAGATGTTTTCATAGTAGCAAGAACGCTTGGGATAGGAAGGGGGAATTTTTATTGGCTGACACGGGTTGCGTCGGCTGGATTGAGGCTCATAGTTTGGAAGCGATTGGCCATAAACTGGTCGTCATAATGTAGAGCAAAGAATTGTTCGATGGGGCCTTGCACAGCCACATGCGCTTCGCGTAAATACCAGCAATCAAGGGCAAGAAGCGTCATAGCCCCATCGGCAAGAAGGAGACAAAAACACACACCGGTGACAACATAGCGCCAGCTCCAAGGGATTTTTTTGATGAAGTATTCCATCCAAGGCAGGATTGCTTTAATCCAAACAACACCGAGCAATCCCCAAAATCCCATAAACAGGCCGCAGGTTCTTCCACCAATAGAAAGCCACATACCGGTGTAGTTCCATGCAACAATGCCGAAGGCAAATTGTAAAAACCAGCTGACGAAGTATTCAAAAGCGCCGCCAATGAGAGCAGAGACAAAAAAGATAAGCACAATATTTTTGTCATGAAGTTTGTTAAGGGCAATGGTCATGAGTACGGCACCAAAGCCATAGATAGGCGAAAAAGGTCCCCACAAAAGGCCTGCTCGATCTTGGTAGGCGTGAAAGAAGATGAGATGGAAGATGGTTTCAATAATAAGACCCAAAATAGAGGCAATAGTAAAAATCCAGAACAAGTTAAAGAAATTAAGCGTGATGTAACCATGGGTGAAGGCGGAAAATGCGCGGGTAGCTTTTGAGGCGGTTTGCCTCTGTGTTTGTTTGTGCGCTTGTTTGAGTTCACGTGCGCGCAGACGCTCTTTTGATAAGGCTGGATCAATGTAGGTGTCAAAGGCGATGAGATAGATTAGCACACTTGTTATAACGTAAAGGTCAGGGTTATTGACGCCATAGAGCATAAGCTCGCAGAGAACCGCTGAAACAAAAAGGGCAAGAAGAGCATCGCAATACCAATTTGCACGCAGGCGGTTTGCGTGAAGCATGCGATAGGCAAGGGTGAAGAGAAGAACTGATCCTACAAGAAGGAAGGTGGAAAGAAGAATAAGAAGCACCGTCGAGACAGAGGCGAGCGAATCAGCACTTGCAATAATATTGCTATTCTGGCGCAAGGGAATAAGGACAACAAGGGGCAGAACGGCAATGCCTGCAATAATACATAAAACCCCATAGACCTTTTCGGACAGGAGAGGGAAGTGTGCAGGATTGGAAGGCTGCGTTGTGTGGGAAGGATGCGTCTGTACTGAGGTTGTCATGGGGTACCTTTGCCATACTTTGCCATAATCGGTCGGTGATAAGGTCTTTTTATACGATATTTTTAAGTATGACGTCATCATGACAGGGATAAACTACGGGTTTCGTGAGTTTTGACAATTGTTATCAATTGGGAATTATTGCGGTGCTAGGATGTATAGCAAACCTAGGATGTATAGCAAACCTAGATTAGGAGAGATTGATATGCCACTTCCGCAGGCATTACAAAAACCAGCAGAATTCGTGCGTTCTTTAGGCACTGCGCGAATCGATGATAAAGCAGAGGCTAAGACAACGGTTACGCTTGATGATGTTGATGTGGTTGCGCCTGATTCTGATGATACGCGCCCGCTTATTATTGTGACGTATGCTTCAGTTGGTTCGGGGCATCGTAGTGCTGCCCGTGCAATTGCAGCAGCGTTTGAACATATCCGCAACAATGATTACGGTGACGAATATAGCAATTTGATGCCGCAAGATGTCGAGATCAAATTGGTCGATATTCTTGAATATGGTTATGTCACATTCAATGGAGAAGAAACAACCAATCTGTTTGTAGGACCAACACGTCCACTCTATGACATTGCTTGGCACTATACCTTTACGGGGCGTCTCATGTGGGGAGGCGGAACGGCATGGAGTTATTTGATGTTCGCTCCGTTTACTAAGCTTGTTGAGAAGCGCCATCCGCTCGCTATTGTGGCAACGCATATTGTGGCAGCTAATGCTGCTGTAGCTGCGCGTATGATTACTAAACAGGAATTTCCGGTTACCATTGTTCCTACAGATTATGGCTATGAAGGGTTTTGGCCGAGTCGTTATGCGGATCTTATCTGCGCTGCTGATGATTGGATGGTTACGGAGATTTTACAGCGTCGGGTAGGACGAGATAAAATCTGCGTTACGGGTATCCCTGTTGTTGAGGGTTTTGGTAGGGATTATGATCGTGACGCGGTGCTCGAGTCTTATGGTCTACCCAAAGACAAGATGATTGTTTTAGTTATGGCTGGAGCAAAATGGCGCCAGCCCTATGTTCTATTTCGCGAGGCTATGGAAAAAGTAGTACCTCGACTCCCCGAATTTTCTACGTTGCATTTTGCGTTTATCACTGGTTCTGATACTGAATATGCCGATGAGCTTAAACTACAAGCAGAGCTCTATGATATTCCAAACATGACGGTGCTCAATTATGTTGATCGCATGCCTGAGTTGATGGCGGCAGCAGATCTAGCTATCGCGAAATCAGGAGGTCTTACGGTAACAGAGTGTATCTGCGCACATTTACCGTTATTGTTGTTGGGTACCTCATATGGACAGGAACGCGCCAATACTGAAACAGTGACACGTGCTGGTGCGGCTCAACATGTGGTAACGCCTTATGATTTGATTCTCGAGCTGCAAAAAATTGATCGCAATCATAATATTGTTGAACTAATGCGTGAAAACGGGGAAACCATGCGACGTCCTGATGCGGCAAAGCAAGTTGCCCTTGAGACACTTTTTAGAGTGGGAACTGTTAAAAAACTACCACGTCCCTTTATGCATTTTTGTATTGGATCAAAGCCGGTACGTGAGCGCTAAACAACGCATTCGAATCGGTAGGTTTTGCCTGCCCATAAGATACGTAAGCAGGAGGGAGAAGGAGGGCTCATGACTGCTATTCTTGATACTACGGTGTCGATGGAAGAGGTAGCACCCAGTCTCTACCATGTTGAAGTCCCTTTAGCTGACAACCCGTTGCGTGCGCTCAATTCATATATTATTGCCGGTCCCGATAAAACAACGATTATTGATGTGGGCTTTAATCACCCTGCATGTGAGGCGGCTCTTGATGCGGCCCTTGCTCGTATTGGACGTGATTGGGAATCAGTCGAGATTGTGCTCACTCATTCTCACCCTGATCATACGGGCAATCTTGATCGTATTTGGCGCCGTTGGATGCGCATTTATGCGCATATGCATTCTTTTCAAGAGGTAAATAGCTTGATGGATATGCAATCTACGGTATATAACCCGTTGTTGCGACATCTGGTAGATCCTCATGTTATTGATGAATCACAGCAAAATCGTGATGCGCGTGCGTTTAGTGTTTCGGCGGAATTACTACCGCTGCGCAATCAGCCTGATATGTTTTATCTTACCGATGGCGATGTGTATCACAACGGAGATTATCGCTTTGAAGTCATCACGACTCCGGGGCACGATGATTGGCATATTTGCTTGTATGAGCCAAATAAAAAGCTCTTGATCTCAGGCGATCATATTTTGGAACGCATTACGCCTACTATCATGAGTTGGGTGACTTCGTATGATGCACTCAATGAGTTTATGTGCTCGCTTGATAAAGTACGCGACTTAGAGGTTGACCTGATCCTTCCAGGGCACGGCAATCTTTTTGCTGGCGTGGCAGAGCGTGTAGATTTCCTGAAAGCTTTTCATGGAAAGCGACTTGAAGAGCTCTATGCTCTTGTTGCCGATGGGCATGCCAGCATCATTGATATTGCGCGCAGTGCAACGTGGAAACATCAGGATTGGGATTCATGGACGCTTGATCAGAAGTTTTATTCGTTAGGGGAAACGTTTGCTCATCTGGTCTATCTGGTTAATGAGGGGCGTATCACCATGACTATCAATAAGAATAAGCGGCGTTTTTACGTGGACGATCAATGGGATGTCAAGCCGCGCGGCGACGTGATATAAGCGCTCACGGTTGTGTTTGCTACAATAAGTGTTTATCAAAGAAAGGATAAACATGGCTGACACACTGCAATCTCAAGAGCGTTTAAATCTCTACGATAATTTTGTAAACGTTAATTCTGTTGACCCTTCTTTATATGAGAAGCTGTCTCTTATACACATCTGACGCTGCCGA
>UQML01000016.1 GCA_900542265.1 uncultured Eggerthella sp.
GATCTACACCCTAGAGTTCGTCGGCAGCGTCAGATGTGTATAAGAGACAGGAGGCGCATCATGACGAGCAGTAAGCAAGCGCAGGACGCCCAGCCAGTGCCGACTGCAAAGCAAGCGCAGGACGCCCAGCCAGTGCGAAGCGATAAAACCATCAAGCTGCGTATTAAGCGCCAGGATAGTCCCGATGCGCCCTCAAGAATGGAAGTGTTTGAGATTCCCTGGCAGCCCAACATGAATGTGGTCTCGGCGCTCATGGTGATCCGCGAGTATCCCGTGCTTGCAAACGGCGAGCCTACAACGCCAGTGGTGTGGGAGAGTGTGTGTCTGGAAGAGGTGTGCGGTGCGTGCACCATGCTTATCAACGGCGTGGCGCGGCAGGCGTGTTCGACGCTGATCGATTCACTCGAGCAACCTATCACGTTGGCACCGCTAACCAAATTCCCCATCGTGCGCGATCTTAAAGTGGATCGGCAAAAACTTTTCGATTATCTCAAACGCGTGCATGCTTGGATCGACATCGATGGTGTGTTTGACCTAGGTCCAGGACCGCGCATGTCGCAGAAAAAGCGCGATTGGGTATACGAGCTTTCCAAGTGCATGACCTGCGGTTGTTGTTTCGAGGCGTGTCCCAACACCAAGCTCGCGGATACGCCCTCACACTTTATGGGGCCGGCGCCGCTCTCGCAGGTGCGCCTCTTTAATGCGCATCCAACAGGAGCTATGCACGCAGATGTTCGACTGAATGCCCTTATGGATGACGATGGGGTTTCAGGCTGCGGAAACGCACAAAACTGCGTTCGAGTGTGTCCTAAGAGTATCCCTCTTACCACTTCCATTGCGGACATGAATAGGCAAACGTTCAAGCAGGCGCTCAAAAACACGTTTGGCTCGTTTGGATCCTAAGAGGAGGCGAGTCCTGCGAGAGATTGCGGGATATCGGTATGCGTTCGATATGATCCATGAGAGCCACGATGTGATAACGCTTTCGTCTAATGTGATTTTGCAATTGCATCGTAATTTGTACCAGTTCAGCGGTGATGCCTTCGCGGAACAATATGGAGTACGGGCACGCTCTTTTTTCGTTTTTAGCGCTTCGTGTGACAAGATAAGACTTTCAGTGAGCCTTCCTTGTTATCTCATTCTGGCAAGGCAGATCTTTTATGCATCACTTGTCTCATAACGTGACAAAACTGGTACCTTGTGTGAGGATTTTGGCTTCTTTACATGCTGGCGATGGGGTTATTCAACAAAGTGACTCTCACAGAAAGTCTAATCTCGTCAAAAAAATTCTCCTTGACTCAAAAGTAAGGTATGGTTAACATCAAGAGCGAGTTAACTTAAGAAAACATTTTGTGAGCAAGCTAATGAAAGGTGGGAAGACAAAACGCGCCTCCGATAGTTTGTGCGCAAAGTGTTTATGTTTTAGCAGGACAGGAGAAGTCAGATGGTCTTAGCTGAAGTAAAAAAGAATGGTGTGTATCACGTCAAACAACTTCATGGGATCGGAGATACTCATCGTCATTTAGAAGATCTTGGATTTCTCCCTGGTGAGTCAATTCGTGTCATTTCACGCATCGGCGGCAACTTGGTCGTGAATGTGAAAGGTGCCCGCGTGGCGCTTTCGTCTGAGTTGGCCAAAAATATTGTGATTTAGGAGCGTGCAGCCGCGTGATTGCATGACGGATGAGACTTACGATCAAGTAGAAAAAGAAAGGGGAACAGTGAAAACACTGCGCGAGACAAAGCCAGGCGAGACGGTGACCGTAACCAAACTCAATGGCGCGGGTGCCCTCAAACGCCGCATTATGGACATGGGCATCACCAAGGGATGCACCATTTTTGTGCGCAAAGTCGCGCCGCTCGGTGATCCAGTTGAGATTACTATTCGCGGATATGAATTATCGCTGCGTAAGGAAGACGCGCAAATGGTCGAGGTTTCCTAGACCTGAACAGGTAATCAAGGTTAACCAGACAGACCGGGTACGCCAAGGCCGATTCGAGCTTGATTTGAGATAGGTCGGAAGCAATCCTGAGTTTAAGGGCACAAGCGTGCCTCCTTTTTGGAGCATAAGTTACCATTGGTTAACTTCAAGTACGAAGCATGAAGAAAACTTCAAGCCAAAACACAAAGCAGAAGCAAACGCTAAACAAAGCAGAAGCAAACGCTAAACAAAGCAGAAGCAAACGCTAAGTAAAACGAGAGCATAAAGGAGTAAACGCATGAGAGTTGCGCTAGTCGGAAACCCCAATTGCGGCAAAACGACGCTGTTCAACGCACTCACGGGCGCCAACCAGTACGTGGGAAACTGGCCTGGCGTTACGGTTGAAAAGAAGAGCGGGAAGCTTAAAGCGGATAGATCGGTTGAGATTGTCGATCTGCCGGGCATTTATTCGCTATCCCCCTACACTCTTGAGGAGGTCATTGCGCGTGACTTCCTGATTAATGAACGCCCCGATGCCATCTTGAACATCATCGACGGCACCAACCTTGAGCGCAATTTGTATCTGACCACGCAACTGCTCGAGATGGGTATCCCGACGGTGGTCGCGGTCAACATGATGGATGTCGTGCGCAAACGCGGCGATCAGATCAACGTCACTGCCCTTGAGGAAGAGCTCAGCTGTCCGGTCGTCGAGATTTCCGCGCTTAAAAATGAAGGTGTCGATGAGGTAATCACGCGCCTTGTCTCTATTCCTGCAACCGTTGGTATTGAGGCTATGTCCTATAGTCGCGAAGTTGAAGACGCCATCACTGAGATTATCGAGCGCATGCAAGGCAGCCTTGACTACGCCTACGAGGATCTCGCGCGTGCAGAAGCCGGTGCAATCGATCAGGTTCCTGAGCATCTTCTCCGATTCTACGCAATTAAGCTTCTTGAAAACGATGAGAAGATTCGCACGAGCTTGAAAAATCCTCCTGATGTGTCTGACATCATTGCGCGCATCGAGAAGCACTTTGATGATGATACGGAGAGCATCATCACTAATGAGCGCTACACCTGGATTTCATCGATCATGCATCATGTGCGCACGCTTGGTGATGCCGACGGCCTTACCACTTCGGACAAGATTGACCGCGTGGTGACTAATCGGTTCCTCGCATTGCCTATTTTTGCCATCGTCATGTTCCTTGTCTACTATATCTCCGTTTCCACAGTCGGCACGTTTGCGACGGATTGGGCAAACGATGGTGTCTTTGGCGACGGTTGGTTCTTAGGTCCTGGCGCTGATGAGTATGCGGAAGTTGTTGAGGGGTACGAAACCGCCACCGAGAGTATAGATGCGTTTGACGCCGCAGCTATCGAGGCTGGCCTTGACCCTGAGTCAGACAACTTCCTCTTTGAGGCAGAGCAGGCAGGCGTCGTGGGAACGTATGAGGCCTATGATGATGAGACAGGTGAAAATGAGGTTGTCGAAGTAGACCCGGCCACCTATGAAGAGTCGCTCGATCTGGTGGCGGCTGCTGGTGGGGAAGCACCTGATCCAACTCAGTATGGTCTTTGGGTGCCAGGCATTCCTGTTCTTATTGGCGATGCGCTTGCCTCAATTGAAGCTGCAGATTGGCTTACCGCCCTTATCTTGGACGGCATTGTTGCTGGTGTGGGAGCCGTTCTTGGCTTCATCCCTCAGATGTTGGTACTCTTCTTGTTGCTCGCATTCCTGGAAAGCTGTGGCTATATGTCTCGCATCGCGTTTATCTTAGATCGTGTGTTCCGCCGCTTTGGCTTATCCGGCAAGTCCTTTGTGCCTATCCTGATTGGTACGGGCTGCGGTGTGCCAGGTGTTATGGCGTCGCGTACGATTGAGAACCAGAATGACCGCCGCATGACCGTTATGACCACAACCTTTATTCCGTGTGGTGCGAAGCTTCCTATCATTGCGCTCTTTGCTGCTGCCGTCTTTGGCGGTGTGTGGTGGGTAGCCCCATCGGCATACTTCTTAGGAATTGCCGCAATTCTCTGCACGGGTATTATCCTTAAGAAAACACGCTTTTTCGCAGGCGATCCCGCACCGTTTATTATGGAACTTCCGGCTTACCATATGCCTACGGCAGGCGCAGTGCTGCGTAGCATGTGGGAGCGCGCGTGGTCATTCATTAAGAAAGCTGGCACCATCATTTTGCTCGCGTGTATCCTCATTTGGTTCATTTCGAGCTACGGCGTGGTGGATGGCACGTTCATGGCCGTCGAGGATCAAAACGATTCAATCCTTGCTGTTCTCGGCACCCTTATCTGCTGGATCTTCAATCCGCTGGGTTGGGGCGATTGGCAGGCGGCATCGGCTGCGGTTACCGGTCTTATCGCCAAGGAAAACGTGGTCGGCACGCTTGGTATTCTCTACAACGGTGACGCCGGTTGGTACGCCAACGTGCAAGCCGCTTTCACGCCGCTCGTGGCCTACTCGTTCCTCGCGTTCAACTTGCTCTGCGCGCCGTGTTTTGCGGCGATGGGTGCCATCAAGCGCGAGATGAACAATCGCAAGTGGTTCTGGGCAGCTATTGGTTATCAGTGCGGCTTGGCTTGGGTTGTTGCGCTCTGGATCTACCAGATTGGTGGTTTGATCACCGGCGAGGTTGCCTTTGGCCCGTTTGCAGTTCTTGCAATTCTTTTAGCGATCGGGTTTATCTACCTACTCTTTAGAAAGAACAAGTACAAGGGCAAGGTTGAGAGTATCTCTTCCGTTGCGGCCGCTACACCTTATTAGCAGAACGCTTTATTGGTACTGTTGTAATTTTGTTTATCCCGTAAGGAAGGGGGTCGCCAATGAATCTAGGAACTGCTCTGGTGTCGCTGCTGTTGATTGTGATTGTGGTTGCCATCATTAGGAGCATCGTGAAAGATAAGCGTGCAGGGAAAAACGTTGGATGTGGAAGCTGTAAGTCATGTGCACACGCAACTACCTCTTCTCGTTCTTTTAAGAAAACTTCTTACGCGGCTTCTGGCTCATGTCCATCGTGCGCACATATCGATGCGATGCTTGCTGGTTTGGATCAGTCTGCTGATTCGTCGGTGGCTATCCCTCCCAAGTCTTCGCATGAGCTTTACTATCAGGACGATGGGATTGCCTCTCATGCTCAGCCCTAACTGACATGGGAAGAGTGATCCGATCCACAGCTTGTTCGTGCTGCTCGCTCATGGTGGTGTTTGATTCCACTTTCAATTTGGCGATACTCCGTTGCAACCACTTACAATCAGCTGTATCTTGCTGTGCAACGTAATGAAACATTGCATCATATATCGCAACATGACGGAGGAACTTAGCACAGCACAATACTCAAGTTGCTACCGTGTTAAGTTATAGCAAGGTAAGTGTTATGTGTCTGCTCAAGAAGTAGGGAGTAATCAAAACCGTATGATTATCAAGTTGGGGAATAAGTCACACACGCAATCTTTCAAGCAGCGCGTTTATGCGAGCCTCGAAACGCCGATGTCTGCACGACCTCTTGGTAAAGCAATAGGTCTAGCGCTTATCGTGCTTATTGTTTTGAATGCCCTTTTGGTCGGCGTGCCTGATCGTGATCTTGAAGGTCAATTCAGCTCAGCAATTTTTATCTTTAGCGTATTCTCAACAGTGGTGTTTGCGCTTGAATATGTATGTCGTATTTGGGTTGCAGATTTTGTCTATCCGCACCTTTCGTCTGTTCGTGCCCGGCTGCGCTATATCTTTTCTATTATGGGAATTATTGATTTCCTTTCATTCTTTCCAGCACTGTTTTTGCTTACTCTACCAGCGTCGTCGACAGTAAACGATGCTGTGCGCATAATCCGTCTTGTTCGTCTTATTAAAATCTCGCGCTATATGCGTGGTTTGCGCTCTATCGGTCAGGTATTTGTAAAGCGTCGCCAGAAAATCATCGCGGCGTTTATGGTGCTTGCATTATTGGCGGTTGCTTCGAGTGTGTTGATGTATGAGGCTGAACACGCCGCTCAGCCCGAGGTTTTTGATAATGTGCTGACCGGCCTTTACTGGGCGGTTACTACTATGACGTCAACGGGCTATGGGGATGTCGTGCCTATTACTCCGCTTGGCCGTCTGATTGGTTTTGTGGTTATGGTAATTTCAATTGCGGTCGTTGCTATTCCTGCAGGTATTTTCTCCGCAGGCTTCATTGAGGAATTTCGCAGTGAGAATGCGGACAATAATTCAGCAGGCGATGAGCCATCAGGTGATGAGGTAGTGCGGTCGTGATAAGTGGTATTGTGTGTTAACTTGTTAACTGATTTCATAACCAATCGCAACGTTTTATATCATTTGTGTTAAATAAAACAACAAAAATTGTAAAAAAGTAACAAAAATAGTGACTTTAAACATCATGTAGTAGACTTTCTACATTGTGTAGCGTAAATGTGTCATATAGTTTATCAACGTTCGCGCTGGAAAGTAGCTTATGTTTTTAATGCTAGAAAGTTAGAACAATGTTATTGGATTTCACGTTTTCGAACTTCAAATGCTTTGTAACAGATCAGCAATTTACGATGTGCCGTCCAAAAGCAGATCGAGATCTTCAGCCAGAAGGCTGGTCAATTGATGGCGTGTCTACGGTAGCAGGTGTTTTTGGTGGTAATGCTTCAGGAAAATCGAGTTTTCTAGAAGCGTTGCTGTCTCTTAGCTGTATTGTTTCTCGAAGCGTGCGTGATGCAGAGCGAAGTCCTGGGTTTTCTCGTGAATATTTCTTGTTGGATCAAGAGTATGAGAATAAGCCAACGGATTTTTTTATTGACTTCATTGGCATAGACAATAATCGCTATCAATATCAACTTTCTTTTAATGATGTATCAGTACTATATGAATCTTTGAGGGTGTTCAAAAGCCGTCGTAGTTCGGTTCTTTATGAGCGAGAGCTAAGCAGTGATGATCAGACGTATCTTTATAAATATGGTACAGGCTTTGCTGGTGCGCGAAAAACATTCGAAAAGATGGTGCGCAAGGACGTGACCTATTTATCGGTGTTGCATGATATGCAGCACGAAACAACAGAATCAGCGTTTCAAACGCTAAGCAACCAAATAAGAGGATATCAAGGTTGGGCGTTTGATAACGAGATTCCAACCGTTATTGATTTGCTTGATAAGGGTGATAAGGCTGGATTAGCTCTTGCCTCTATTATGACTCAAACAAATCTAGGTCTTCTCTCTATGGAACTCGAGAACGAGACTTCTCGCTTTTTGAAAAAGATGAGTACTCCAGGACAACCAGCGCATGAATCACTCAAGGCATTAATTGGGGAGTTTTTGGCAGACACATCGCCAGATTTAAATCCTGATGAAATGCAGGAGATTCTCAGCAATGCTCTTGCGTCATCGCCTGAATCAGTAAAAACTCTGGTTTTTGCGCATCATGGTAAAAATGGCGATGTGCTGTTTGAGAAAGAACTTGAATCAAGAGGAACACTTTCGAGCCTTGCGTTTTTTTCAATGGCGCTAAGGGTGTTATCGTCTCGAACGGTGTGTGTGGTTGATGAACTTGACATGAGTTTGCATCCTCGGTATGTCCGTGAGCTGGTGCGCCTATTTAGGTGTCCTGACACGAATCCTAATCAATCTCAGATGATCTTTTCCTCACATGATGTCACACTGATGTCCAATTTGGGATTTGATCAAGCGGGTGTGCTTGATCGTGATCAGATTTGGTTTACAGAAAAGGATCTTAATACGGGAGAAGCCGAACTGTTTCCTCTTACCGAATTGAGTGTAAGACGAAAAGAGAATTATATGCGCAATTACCTTAATGGTATATACGGAGCGTTGCCCGATCCTCAATTCCATGGCGCGTTTGCTAATGCTATTAAAGCATCTAAAGCGATGGAATAGCCATGGGCTCACGCAAGCGCAATATACCGCATGGCAGACCAAAGAGAAAGCGTGCTCGTGCAAAGCGATATTTGGTTGTGACAAATGGGGAAGTGACTGAAAAGCAATATTTTGAATATCTGAATTCAGACAACGGTATTGCTATTATGCCGAGAACCAAAAAGCTTGATCCAGAGAATCTTGCACTTTTGGCAAAAAGCCTATGGAAGGAAGACCAGAAAGAAAGTTTCGCATCAGCTAAAGAGGGCAAGTCAGAACCGTATGAGCATGTTTTTGTAGTTACAGATGTGGATGAATACACGGCTAGTCAGTTCAAAGAGGCAGATAAGATTTGCAAGCATAAATCATTTGACTTGATTATTTCCAATCCTTGTTTTGAAGTATGGCTGATTGACCATGTAGAAGTTTGCCCTGCATCAATCCACATGACCGAGGACGCTAATAAACGTGCCCACTCTCTCGGGTTAACCAAAGGTTCTGACAATAAAGAGATTGAGATTAAAGCTGTCGATGGGCTTCATGACAAAGCAATAAAGAATGCGTATGTTCATATGAATGACGCAAGACAGAGGATCAAACGAGAAAACCTTGATAAACTTGATTTTGCTCCTTGGACAGATATGCCCAAGGTGATAGAAATTCTAAAACAGAAATAACGCTTGCCTTTGGTACCCCTATCAATCTTTCTGATTACATCCCCCAAGCAATCAAAACAAACTTTTTCACAAAATCAACCGCACTCTGTATCGTGAACAGCAAGATCAGAGTGCGTTTTTATAGGGGAGTGCTCTGGTATTTGAGGGGAGGGGATTATTATGTCTTCAGAAGGTAAGCCATGCGCAGGCGCACAAAGCCAAGTTGCGCAGGCTGCAACGATGCAAAACGCGTCCAAACAAACCGATGCTTTGCAAATTTCCTATCATGGAATTGCAGCGCGAATGGACAGGCTACCTATTTCGAACTTTCATAGGAAACTATTGTGGTTATTAGGTGGCGTGGTCTTTTGCGATTCGATCGATATGGGTATCGGCGGACCCATCATCGCGCAACTCTTAGCAACCGGATGGTCCGATGCGGGTCTAAATTCACTTTTCGTATCCATCACGATGCTGGGATATTTCTTCGGTGGCCTCATGGCGGGTGCACTATCAGATAGCATCGGACGCAAGAAAGCGGTTATCATTTTCTGCTTATTCTTCACCGTTGGATGTTTCGCCGCCGCTTTTTCACCCGATATGTATTTCCTGATTGTTTGCCGCTTTATCATGGGTCTCGGCCTTGGCGCGGCATACCCTGCAGCATATTCGGCGTTGATGGAATTTACGCCTGCTGCGGGTCGCGGTCAGTATCAGGCCTACGTGGGACTCATCGCCAACACGGGTACGCTGGTGGCATCAGCACTCAATTTGCTGATTCTTCCGCTGGTCGGCTGGCGTCCGGTATTCATCTTCTGTGGATTCTTAGGGCTCTTCATGGCGTTCCTTTGTGCGAAATTCTTGCAGGAGTCTCCGCGCTGGTTGGCCATGATGGGTCGCGATCAAGAAGCCAATGCCATCGTGACAAAATTCGAGGACGATGTCCGTAGTCGCGGTGTTGCGCTCGCGCCCGTGCCTGATCAAGAGATCAAAGAGCGTGAAGAGCAGGGCGAGGTTAAGCAACTTCCGTGGAGGTTCCTCTTCAGCAAAAAGATGCTTACGCGTACGCTGACCGCAATGTTTTTGTGCTTTGCCATGAACGTATGCGTCTACACGGTCGTGACGTGGACACCAACCATCTTTGTTATGCGCGGCTTTGACGTTGGCTATTCGGTCATGATGACGGTTGTCATGCAACTAGGCATTCCCGTTGGCGTCGGTTTGCTTTCGCTCTACGTCGAGAAGGTCAACCGCAAGACTATCCTTATCGTGTCGTTTATTTTGATTGCAGTTCTGGGCTACGGCTGGTCGCTCATTCCTGCCGATAACGTCTATTTGGTCATGTTTGTCGGCTTCCTGGTTTGCATGGTCACCTATACCAATTCAGTTACTATCTCGGCAATCTATCTGCCCGAGCCGTTCCCGACGGCGTGCCGCACGCGCGGTGCTGGTATCGCTAATGCGTTTGGTCGTATTGCGGGCGTGATCAGCCCCATCTGGATCACCGCGCTTCTGGCAACAACACTCGGCGCGACCGCGATTTATATGCTCAACGCCGGCATTGCAATCTTTATGGCTATTTGGGTTGCCATCTTTGCAGTTGAAACGCGCGGCAAGACGCTTGAAGAAATTAACGACGGTGTCTTAGGTAAAGAATAAGGCGATAAATAGATAAACAATGTGGCGATGGGGTTCGTGTGCAAGGTGCATTAGCGCAGATCGTACGCAAAACAAAGCGCAACATTGCAGCGCAGCCCCAATTGCACGTTCCATAGAGAGGGGTTAGATATGGGACAGGACAAAACGGCACAGGCCGACACAGCAACGCAAACCAGTGCAACGCAAACCAGCGAGATGCAAATCAACGCAGCGCAAGCAGGAGCAGCTCAGACGCTCCAAGCGATTAACATTGACGGCGTAAAACTTACTGATGTCTTCAACGAGATCGTCCAAGTTGGCATCGTCGTCGAGGACATGGATGCAGCCATCAAAGGCATGAAGCAGGTGTTCGACCTGGATCCCGATGCTACAAGCGACAATTACTACAAAAACACGTGGTATCGCGGCGAGATTATTACCGCGCCCGCAAAAGCGGCGTTCTACAACTTCTTCAATGTCCAACTTGAGTTCCTTCAACCAATCGACGATGATCCGTCAATTTGGCAGGACTATCTCAAGGAGGGTCCGCACCATGGTCATGCGCTGCATCATCTGCGATTTAATGTTGAGGATAACGATGTGGCGAGTGCGCTCATGGAACGTGCGGGTGTTGTAAAATACATGGAGGGCCAATCGCTCGTGGATCCAACGGCGCGCTTTACCTATTACGATGCGGTTCCTCTGGTCGGTTTCATCATTGAAGCAGTAACTAAGCCAAAAGATGAATAGCTGCAATACAAATAACACCAAGAGGATAGGAGGTCGTTCAAGGCCTCCTATCTTGTGGTTTGTACCGTGTGACAGTCTAAAACCGCGATGGGGAAGCCTAGAACCGTAATAGTCTGGAACCGCTACGGGGGAGCCTAGAGTCGCAATAGAGCGATTTGGAACCAGCCGCTATGGGCTATGGGGCAGTCCAAAACTGCAAGAGGGCTATGGGGATAATGGGGGAGTCATGAAAACCGAGCACCTGTATTACTTTAAGTGTCTTGCTGAGGTACTCAACTACACGCAAGCGTCCCAAAAGCTCTACATCGGACAACCAACGCTCTCATCGGCCATCAAGAATCTCGAAAACGAGATTGGTGCAATGCTGTTTGTTCGCAACAAAGGTTCCCATATCGAACTTACTGAGGCGGGCGTGTGCTTCTATAATCAGGTGACGCTTGCTTTGCAAAACCTGGAAAAGGGCATCAATATGGCGCAAGAAGCATCGGGCTCAACCCATGAAGTCATTAGGTTGGGGACGCTCTATTGTATGCAAGGTCGTGCGTGGTCGCAGGCACTCAATCAGTTCAAACAGCAGTGTGATATCAACTTTCGGATTGAGATTGAGCATGCGTATTCTCCTGAATTGATTAGAAAGCTTCGATCCGGTGCGCTCGATGTCGCGTTTGCCAGCCATGTCCCGGGCGATACCGACATGCGTCACGTGTTTTGCCGCACGCAGCCGCTTGTGCTGGGGGTTCACGTCAATCATCCTCTGGCCAAGCGAGAAAGCGTGTCACTCGCCGACCTGCAAGGGGAGCGGATTTACACCTACGCCGAGAGTTCGCCTGTTGCCGGTGCGCTCGAAGAGTTGATCAATAAATATGATCTCACGGTGCGGCAAAGTTGCTTTGATGAGGCATCAATGTCATCGCTTGTAGCGGCGGATGAGAACAACGTTGCGCTTTTCTGCTACTCCTTTTTATGCGATGCGTTTGATGAGGTAGTTTGCATTCCAGTAAGCGATGTGTCTGCCGACTTCCATAAGATTTATATGGTCTATAAGCGCGACCAACACCAATTAAGAGTCGTGCAGGAATTCATCGACTTCATGAGTGAGTTCATGATCACCGATACCTTCAAAGAACTCTCAACGTTTAAGGAGCGCTCAAGTTGAGTGCATCTAGTTATTAGGGGGCAAGGCAAGTAATTGGAACAACAAAAACGCCGTCTTCTCGTTGGTATGCATATGCGCCAAGACCTTCAATGATTGCAAGAAAAGCTGGCGGCTGAGTACCTGAAGCAATAAGCTTGTTCTTTAATTGAATAAGGTTTTTTGCAGCTTGATCTGCTTGGTTGTGACCAAGTTTAATCTCAAGAGCCGCCCATGTACCATCATAGGATTCTATAATAGCGTCTACTTCTAAGTCGGTTTTATCGCGATAATAATATATACGCGACTCCGCGACTTCAGCATAGACAAGCAAATCTCTCATGCACAAACATTCAAAAAGAAACCCGAGTGTTTTCATGTCCATGAGAAGCTTTTGAGGTGTTGCGCCTAATATGGCAGCTGGAAGTGAGGGATCGACATAATGATATTTTGGCCGTTTATTGATACGTATTGAGGAGCGTATATTTGGCGACCATGCAGGTATTTCTTCAATAACAAAAACTCGCTTGAGGGCTTGAAGATAGTCGTCGGTAGTTTCCTTTGAAAGGGTCTCGCCAGAAGCTTCGGCTGTCATGTCTCGAATCATTGTCTTGGTTGTAGTTGCTTGTTCGGTATTACGTGCTAATGAATGCATGAGACGTTGAACTTTTTGAGGATCACGTGCTATTCCATCAACACGGGAGAGATCATCCGCTGCAATCTGTTGTACATAATTGCGTGCAAGACGTGCCGCACGATGTAATTCGAGATCTTGTACGGCAGGCCAGCCTCCGCGTACAACAAAAGAACAAATATCATCCAAGGTTGTTTCTGGTGCATTTGCCTGAGGGCTTGCCCCTTCGAATAATGCCCTAAGAGAAACTTCATTATTGGATATACCTGATTCGGATAGCGTCATAGGACGCATACGGATTTTTTCAATGCGGCCAACTCCGCTGTGATGTGGTTTTTCTTCGCGTGGAACAGCTGATCCGGTCAGAATAAAAGTATCTTGCTTTCCGCTTCTGTCGATGTCGTTGCGGACTGCGTCCCAAAGTGTCGGAACTTCTTGCCATTCATCGATCAAGCGTGGATGGGCTCCTTTTAATATTTGATCTGGCGCTATCTGTGCAAGTTCCCGATTTTGAAAAGCGCCCTCAGGTTCTAGGAGGCTTATTTCGCTATTGCATAGGCTTCTCCCTGTCCAAGTTTTTCCACAGTATTTAGGCCCTTCAATGCAGACCGCTCCGAAATCATGTATATCTTCAAAAATACGTCTATCGAGGATGCGCGGAATATAGTTTTCGTTAACTAGTTTGCCTCGAATATCCATTTTTTACTTCCTTTAATATACTTTATAAAACCGCAGGTAGATAGTTAATTTTTAGATCATTCTTCTTTTTGTCCGTATTTTACTCTTCTTTTTGTCCGCAATCTACTCTTCTTTTTGTCCATTGATTTTGAAGGCCTGTTCAAAAAGTGTACTAGTCAAGCTTTGTAGACATTTTTCTTTCTCAATAGTTGTATGAATCCATGAATACAGTGCTTATATAGAGTTTAAAGCTCAGATAGCGATAAATTTTCTATTGGTTCGAATCGAAAATTTGGAGCATTTCCCATAATGATAGTTTCACCCTCAACACGAGCTATCCATACTTGCCCATATCTATTGTCGCAGAATTCAAGAATTGCGGGCGGACGATAACCGTCTAATTTGTTTTCAGCTCTTGCAAGTGAGCCTATTAGGGTAAAAAGTGCTGCAATTGCATCAAGCACATTTTCTAATGTTGCAAGGTTGTATTTCTCCACTCTATGGTGTTTAACTTGATTGTAGGCATTCCACCAAGGAAGGGGTGCATCGTTTGGTTCTCTTTTGTTGTTGCTCGTTTTCCACCAATTACTCCACGGGATGCTTATTAATCTACTTCTAGCAAAGCCCACTTCAACTTGGTCAAATTCTTGTTGTAGATATTTTTGAACAAACTTTTTATAATCGTTTATATTGTCTGCTTTAGCGTCGGCAATTTTATAGTTTTGTTTTAGCAGTTTGATAAGTTCTTTGAACGATACGTCAATTTCCGATCCGGTAGCTAAAAGCAGTTTCGCTAACTTTGGTCCATATACTTGAAGATTGTCCTCACAGG
Source organism: uncultured Eggerthella sp. (assembly GCA_900542265.1). Lineage (GTDB taxonomy): Bacteria > Actinomycetota > Coriobacteriia > Coriobacteriales > Eggerthellaceae > Anaerotardibacter. The sequence goes on from UQML01000016.1 coordinate 14,111, forward strand.
GTTCAATACTATCCAAGATATCGTTGAGATCCTTCTCAAGTAAGAGAAAATAATCCCAATGAATGCTTGCATAACTTTTTGAAAGCTCCATTTTATGCTCCTATCATGGGTGGATTAGTAAAGTGCTAAGTAAGTTCGATGGATAAATAGTGATATAGAAATTATGAGAAGCTTTAAGATTTCGAGACTTGGTTAGGGGTGCTACAATTCATTGTTGTCTTGCTTAACGGCATGTGGGTTGAAATGGAGTTAATGATAATTATCTTGTCAAGAGGGTTGGTATTGCGCCAACCCTCTTTGTCTATTTCTGCAGGGTATTTTTATAATAACTATCATTAACTCCGAATTATGTTATCATACCGAGATGAAGAAATAAAATAAGAGTAACGATATAAGCGCAGATGGTGGAGCAGAATGCCAGAAATTCTTTATGCACATACGGGTTCTAATCCAGACGACTGTGCAACTTGGCAGACGCTGGCTGATCACTTAAACAATGTTGCCGACCTAGCTGCTTTCTTTGCCAACAAATTCGGAATGTCACCATACGGACGAGTATTGGGACTTTTACATGATGCGGGAAAAGCTTCGCATGCGTTTCAGAAGCGGCTTCATGGAAACTCTCATCACGTTGATCACTCTACTGCTGGGGCTAAGGTGGCACTTGATAAGTATGGTGATATGCTCGGATTTTATCTTGGGTATTGTATTGCTGGGCATCATAGTGGGCAACCTAATGGGATTGGTGGAGAAAGCCCCTCTCTCGAAAAACGCATCAGGAGGGATATTGAGCCCTATTCTGCCTTTAATACGTTAGTTGAAACAGGAGAAATAACTCTTCCATCAGAAGAGAACTTCGCATCTCCGTTGATTCCAAATCGAAAGTTCTCTGATATTGCGGAGACTCGCAAACAGTCTTTAGCTTTTTCTCTGTATGTTCTAAATCGTATGCTGTACTCGTCGCTGGTTGATGCAGATTATCTCGATACCGAAACGCATATGAGATCAGACTTAGCTCAGATCCGAAACCAAAATACCTATGCAACGCTTCAGCAGCTATTGGGCTCCCTTGATAAAAAACTTGCAGAATTTAAAGCAAATGATTCATTTGTCAATAAAGCACGACAGAGTGTTTTATTGGATTGTATTCAGGCAGCAAAACTTCCACAAGGTCTTTTCACGCTTACGGTTCCAACAGGTGGAGGCAAGACATTAAGCTCCTTGGCTTTTGCTCTAAGGCATGCGTTACTTAATAATATGGAGCGCATTATTATCGCAATACCTTTTGTGTCTATTGTTGAACAAACTGCAGCAGTTCTTAAAGAAATATTCGGTGCAGAAAACGTCCTTGAGCATCATTCTAATTATGATTTTGCAGACATCGACGATGAGAATGAAGCTTCAGATCTCGCACAAAAGCATCGTTTGACTACCCAAAACTGGGATGCACCTATTATCGTTACAACAAATGTTCAACTCTTCGAGTCTCTTTTTGCAAATAGGCCCGGCAAAAGCCGCAAGATTCATAATATTGCTAATAGTGTTGTTATTTTGGATGAGGCACAAACGTTACCTGATCCACTTTTAACGCCAACACTTGCCATGCTTGAAGAGCTCTCATTTGCTTATAACACGAGTGTTGTGCTTTGTTCTGCTACACAGCCAGCGCTCGATATGCAGTGGGCGTTTGGATCTTCTCCGCAAGAGATAATTACACACACCGAGCTGTTTGATGCAGCTTTTGGAAGTCGCGTTACGTATGAAATGCTGGGTGATCTCGACAACGATCAGCTTATTAATTTTCTCGTGGGCAAGAAACAAGTGCTTTGCATTGTCGGAACAAAAGATGAAGCACGACAGATCTATGACAGCGTGGTAGATTATTATTTTGACGATGGGGCGCTTGTAGGTAAAAATCTTGCATCGCAAAAGGGTATATTCCATCTGAGTGCATCTATGACTCCTCAGCATAGAAGTTCGACAATTAAAGCAATACGAAAGCGCTTAAAAGAACATGACGCGTGTCTAGTTATATCAACACAATTAATTGAGGCCGGTGTTGATATTGATTTTCCAGTTGTCTTTCGCGAGTTAGCCGGTATGGATTCTATTGTTCAGGCGGCAGGACGTTGTAATCGCGAAGGAAGGCAAGAGTGCGGCCAGATAAAAGTTTTTGAATATTCTGTTGACGGGGAGCGGCAAAAATCGACTGACTGGCTTGAAAAAATGAAGATGATTTCACGCGATCTTATTCGTCAAAATTGTGGAGTGATTGATGGTTCTTTGATATTGCCTTTTTTCGAAAAACGCTATCGTACTGAAGAAACTGATGCTAAGGATATTTTTAAACATTTGTCTGCGGAATCAATTATTGACGAGGAAGAGGGAATACGAACTATACCATTTGAGCAGGTCGCACGCGATTATTGTATTATTGATGACGATTCAGTTCCTCTTTTCATTCCTTGGGGAGATCAGGCTAGGGAGTTACTGAAGGAACTATTAGCCTCTGACAATCAAGGAGCATTAGCGATACGTTTGCAGCAATACAGCATTTCAGTTCCTAGATACAAAATACAAGACTATAAAGACGCGGAAAGTGTTATGGAAGTGGGCCCATTTCTGGTTTTGCGGGAAGAACGAGTTCCAAGCCTCTATCAAGAAGATGTTGGTTTGATTAATCCAGCAGATGAAAAACAGCAAGCACTCTTTTTCTGAATGCTGGTTGGAATCAGAAGGCGTATCTATAACGGATTGGGATTATGGGAGATTAAATCTGAAAGGAGGGGGTATGGGATTTGGAATAAAAATACTAGTGCAGGGATCGCGAGCATGTTTTACCCGTCCTGAAATGAAAACAGAACGAGTTAGTTATGATTGCATAACGCCATCGGCAGCTCGTGGAATCATCGAAGCTGTCTATTGGAAGCCTGCTATTAGATGGCATATAGACAAGATTGAAGTCCTTAATGAAATCAAATTCGATACGTTTCGTCGCAATGAGGTAGGAAGTAAACTAAGCTACAACAATGCCAAAAAGGCAATGAAAAAAGATGCCCCATTGTATACCGTTGCTGCGAAAGACAGACAACAAAGAGCAACGATGCTTTTGCGCGATGTTGCATACATCATTGAGGCTCATTTTGAGCTTACCGACAAAGCAGGCGAAGAAGATACGGTCGAAAAGCATTACAACATTGCGCTACGACGTTTGCGAAAAGGGCAATGTTTCAATCAGCCTGTTTTGGGGTGTCGTGAATTTCCAGCAAGAGTTGAGCTGATTGAAGATAGAGAAACGTCGCCAGATTCTTTCTATAAGGATGAAGAACACAAAGACCTAGGTTTCATGCTTTACGATATAGATTTTGACGATGGGATGTCACCTATGTTTTATCGTGCCGTTATGGAGCATGGGGTTATTGATGTTGCTAAGGCTCGAGAGGAGATTGTGCGATGATCCTTAAAGAGCTACACGAATATTATGAACGTCTTCTTGAAGATCCTAATGCGGAAGTTTCTGCACGCTATTGGTCAAATGAAAAAGTTGGATGGGAATTTGAGATTGACCAAAAAGGTATGCTTATAAGTGTCCTTCCTTTAACTTCAGGAGATGAGAAAAAGCCGCGACAATTTATGATGATGTCGGTTCCCGAACATGATGGTAGAACAAGTGGAGTAAAACCTTTCTTTCTCTGTGATAATGCATCATATTTTTTGGGGCTTGATAAAAAGAATGGTGATAAGAAATTTGAGGCATCAAACGCTCTTCATCAAAGCATTCTTTCTCAATGTGATGACCCAGCGGCAAAAGCAGCATGCTTATTTTTTGAAAAGAGAGTAGAAAACTCTGAATTTCTGTCAGAAGAAAGAAAAGCTGATCTTGATAAAGGTGCCTTCATTGTATTGAGACTTCAAGGAGATACGGGTCTTGTTCATGAGAAGCCAGCTATTAAAGAAGTTTGGTTGGATTATTGTCTTACTAAAGCAGGAGATAATTCTTCGGAGACTTCGTATGGGCAGTGTGGAGTGACGGGTGAACGCACGACTTTAACAAAAATGTTTCCTCTTGTTGCAGGAATACCAGGCGCCCAGTCTTCGGGTGCATCACTTGTTTCTTTTAATAATGATTCTTTTGAATCGTACGGTAAGAAGAAAACGCATAATGCTTCAGTTTCGGAAGAAGTTTCATTTAATGCTGGGTCGGCTCTAAAGTTTCTTTTTAATAGTCCTGACCATCGAAAAAGGCTTGGTCAAACAACGGTATTGTTTTGGACCGACAAGCCTGCTCCGACCGAAGTCAAGTTATTTGGAAGTGTTTTAGAAGGTATTCCAGGTTTAAAAAAGGGAGACAACGCAGAATCGGAAGTGGATCTAAAACGAATAGATTCTCTTTTAGAGTGTGTGAAAAAAGGTTTACCGTTAGAAGGATGTGATCCTAAAATACGGTTTTATATTTTAGGTATTGCTCCTAATGCGGCGCGTTTGGCAGTGCGCTTTTTTGAGATGGATACTTTTGGAAACTTGATGGCGCATTATGGTGATTATCTTAACGATATAGAGATGATTGATGTTAGACCGGTTTCCTTTTATTCCTTGTTGTGTCAAATCTCTCCCCGAGGAGAATTAAAAGAGGTTCCATCATCGCTGATAAACGCATTCTTGCATGCTGTGTTAACGGGAACAAAATTTCCTCGCGCGTTATTAACAATGCTAATTTCTCGCATTAACGCTGATCATGCTAACAAAAATGCTTGGGATATGGGACAACGGGCTGCATTATTAAAGGCGTATCTCAATCGTGAAATGCGGTATAGCACTCGTGATGAGAAGAATGCGATTTGCAAGAGAAGGAGTTTTCAAATGTCATTAGATAGAGAGAACACGGATGAAGCATATTTATTGGGGAGGCTTTTTGCGATTTTAGAGCGAGCGCAATCAGCTGCATTGGGGGAGACAAATGCAACCATTAAAGATAGGTTCTTTTCGTCAGCCTCATCGACACCTTCACGAGTTTTTCCCGCTCTCATTAAAAATGGTGCGAACCATTTTGCAAAGCTTAGAAAAGAGAAAATGGGTCTTTGCACCATACTTGAAAAAGAAATGGACTCCATTTTTGATGGCTTTCAGTTTGGTAATAGCTTTCCAAAACGATTGGATTCAGAAGAGCAAGGAGCTTTTTATATTGGATATTACCAAGAGCGGGCTGATCTTTGGAAAAGTCGCAAGAAGAATGAAGCTGATTCTAGCGATAACACTGATGAATAGTGTCGAATAAGACTTATCAAATAAAACTAGCCAAGCAAGATTAATCAAAAAATATATTACGTTTTTGATGAAAGGATTATTGATGAATACCCCGATTGAGAATCGTTATGAGTTCACTCTTTTCTTTGATGTGAAAAATGGTAACCCCAATGGAGATCCTGATGCAGGAAACATGCCTCGTATTGACCCTGATACAGGGCATGGAATTGTCTCTGATGTATGCTTGAAACGTAAGGTACGTAATTATGTTGACCTCGTTAAGAATCAAAATATTGATGATCCCGATGCAGATGATGGAGAACTTGGATACAAAATATATGTACAAGAAGGTGCAGTACTCAATCAGCGGAATGAAAAGGCGTATAAGCATTTTGGATTAGAGCCTTCAAGCAAACTTCCAAAAGAAAAAGAAGAGAGTGCGCGTATTACAAAATTTATGTGTGACAATTTTTTTGATATTCGCGCCTTTGGCGCTGTAATGACTACGGGAGTTAATTGCGGTCAGGTACGCGGTCCTATCCAGCTTTGTTTTGCTGAATCCGTGGATCCAGTTGAGCTGTCAGAGATGAGCATTACTCGTATGGCAGTCACCAATGAAAAAGATGCGGACAAAGAGCGAACCATGGGTCGTAAGCAATATATTCCCTATGGTTTATATCGTGTCAATGGGTTTATTTCTGCTTCCTTGGCAGAGCAAACTGGTTTTAACCAGGAAGATCTAGATTTGTTTTTCGCCTCTCTTATGAACATGTTTGAGAACGATCATAGCGCTGCTCGTGGTCTCATGTCTTCAAGAAAACTCTTTGTGTTTAAGCACGATAGTAAGCTTGGCAATGCACCAGCACATCAACTTTTTGACCTGATCAAGGTTGAACGCCTTATTCCTGCTGATGAGACTGCGCGTTCGTTCGATGACTATGCTATCTCTATTGCTGACACGCCTGAAGGCGTGGAACTCATCGAATTTATTTAAAGGCAGGGTGTATACATGTATTCAGAGGATGAGTGGCTCGCTCTTTCAGGTATCCAGCATTATGGTTTTTGCCCAAGGCAGTGGGCGCTCATCCATATTGAACAACAATGGTCAGAAAACGTTTTGACTATACAAGGTGATCTTGCTCATAAACGTGCTCACAATAAAACAATACGTGAAAAACGCGGCGATACTTTAACAGTGCGTGGACTTGAGGTGCATTCTTACGCACTTGGATTAGTAGGGCAATGCGACGTTGTCGAATTTCAAAAAGGCAATGATGGTATCGCTCTCTGTGGAGAAGAAGGGCTCTGGAGAGTAGCTCCTGTTGAATATAAGAATGGGCGCAGTAAACGAATTGAGGCAGACAGAATGCAGCTGTGTGCTCAAGCTATATGTTTAGAAGAAATGCTCTGTTGCCAAATTAGTGGAGCTTATCTTTACTATCATAAGACTCGCTCTCGAGAATTAGTTAAGTTATCTCAAAAACTCCGAGACTCTACTCAAAAGACTGCTGACGAAATGCATAAATTATTTGAGAGAACGTGTATCCCATCGATAAAAAAGAAATCAGCGTGCCAATCATGTTCAATTAAAAATGAGTGTCTTCCCAGTATGAGTCAGAGAGAGACAGTCAAAGAATATGTAACAAGAAGAATGGCGGACATCTAATGAGACATCTGCGAAATTCGCTCTATATTTTCACTGAAGATGCATACCTTACTGTTGATGGCGAGAACGTTGTTGCGAAATCAAAAGAAAAAGAAATTGGTCGTATACCGCTTCATACTATAGAAAACATTTTTTGCTTTTCATATCCTGGAGCGAGTCCTAAGCTGATGGGGAAATGTGCTGAAAGCGGAATCGCACTATCCTTTTTTAGTCCGCGGGGAAAGTTTCTCGCTCGTATTAGTGGGGAAAACCAAGGCAATATATTATTGCGTAGAGAGTTGTACCGATATGCTGATGATGCGGCATGGAGCCTTGAGACCGCTAAGCAATTCATTCTAGGAAAAGTATTTAATGGACGATGGGTATTAGAACGCGCTATAAGAGATCATGGGCTTCGGATTGATGCGGAAGCTTTCAAAACGGCATCAATGCACTTGGCGGAGAGTCTGCAAGCTATAAGAATTTGTGAAAACATGGAGACGCTTCGTGGTATAGAAGGAGAAGCCGCTTCAGTTTATTTTTCAGTATTCGATGAAATGATTTTAAGGGATAAAGATGATTTCTTTTTTAGGGGAAGAGTGAAAAGGCCTGCGACTGATCGGGTCAATGCGATACTCTCTTTTTTCTACAGTATTTTGGCGCTTGATTGTGCTTCGGCTTTAGAGGGCGTTGGTCTTGATCCTTATTGTGGAATCATGCATGTTGATCGACCGGGTAGACGATCGCTTGCTTTGGACCTTATGGAAGAACTTCGCCCTGTGATAGTGGATCGCTTTGTCTTGTCTGCCATAAACAATAGGATCGTTAAAGGATCAGATTTTATCGAGCTTGCTTCTGGCGAAGTGCGGTTAACCGATGCGGGGCGAAAGAAATTATTGAATGCATGGCAGGATAGAAAGCATGAAAAACTGGTGCACCCTTATCTGAAAGAAAAAATTGATAAAGGCTTGATACCCCACGTGCAAGCATTGTTTCTTGCACGTTATATTCGTGGTGATCTTGATGGGTATCCTCCATTTTTGTGGAAGTGATTTGCATGCTTACGGTAATTACCTATGACGTCAATACGGAAACTCCTTCAGGTAGAAAAAGGCTTCGTCGTGTTGCAAGGCACTGTGTTAATTATGGACAGCGGGTTCAGAATTCTGTTTTTGAATGTGTTGCTGATGCTGCAACAATGACCAGAATAAAAGCGGAACTTCTTGAGTTAATAGATCCAGACAAAGACAGTTTACGGTTTTATAATCTAGGTAATAATTATCAAAACAAAATTGAGCATTACGGATGCCGGGAATCTTATGAAGCGGAAGGGTTTTTAACTCTCTGATCTTGTAAATAATTAGAGGATGAAACAAAAACCATCGCTTCTTATTTCTGTAGCTCTTTGTTGCTGTTGCGACTTGTGCGTCTGCAGTGAGCAATGGGCGAACGTGCGAACACAAGGCTCTCATAATTTGTATGGCGGGTTCGCACTTAAAAAGCACACAAATCTCTCTGTATTGTTCAGTTGGCTCATTAGCAAATCATATCTAAAACAATATAGACACTCTTGATCAGCTCGTAATACACTATATTGCGGTCACTCCCCGCATGGGGAGTGTGGATTGAAACGATTTAAGGCGTGCTTGTACTTTGTCCCATAAGTGTCACTCCCCGCATGGGGAGTGTGGATTGAAACCGCTTTGACATTGATCTTATTGATGGACGGTCAAGTCACTCCCCGCATGGGGAGTGTGGATTGAAACTCGTTATCAAGATGAATCGGACGACGTGTGTCAAGTCACTCCCCGCATGGGGAGTGTGGATTGAAACGAAAATATACTCGATCCTAGAGACACGCGAGTTGTGTCACTCCCCGCATGGGGAGTGTGGATTGAAACAGCAACGGCGTGTTTATGAACACGAATAATGCTTGTCACTCCCCGCATGGGGAGTGTGGATTGAAACTTTGGGAAGCCTTATTGCTCCCTCCTGACATTTATGTCACTCCCCGCATGGGGAGTGTGGATTGAAACACTAATAATCCTGATGGATCAGTAAGCATCAATGTCACTCCCCGCATGGGGAGTGTGGATTGAAACAAGGTCTGCAACCCGCCATAGACCTGCCGTAGCAGGTCACTCCCCGCATGGGGAGTGTGGATTGAAACCAGTCCAAGACAATAACAGTACCAGACTCCAATGTCACTCCCCGCATGGGGAGTGTGGATTGAAACCTCCTATTGATAAAAGCAGCTCCAACATTGGAGCGTCACTCCCCGCATGGGGAGTGTGGATTGAAACTACTGGTAAGCAAATCCGTGCCCGCATCATCAAAAGTCACTCCCCGCATGGGGAGTGTGGATTGAAACCAATATCAAAACGAAATAGATTACAAGCGCTTTGAGTCACTCCCCGCATGGGGAGTGTGGATTGAAACATATAATGGTTTGTATTTTGGTACAAGTTCGTAGTCACTCCCCGCATGGGGAGTGTGGATTGAAACACAAGAAACTCCAATGTGAAATCAGGCGACTTTATGTCACTCCCCGCATGGGGAGTGTGGATTGAAACGTCGTATCCCATGCCGCCTGCATCCGTAATGGCTGTCACTCCCCGCATGGGGAGTGTGGATTGAAACGGCATAGGTCAGATCATGACATGGGCGGGAGTGGGTCACTCCCCGCATGGGGAGTGTGGATTGAAACGGTCATGTATCGTTTTGCAGTGCCATTGCCGCCAGTCACTCCCCGCATGGGGAGTGTGGATTGAAACTATTGAAGGAGTTGTAGCAGGTAGCGTAAACTTCGTCACTCCCCGCATGGGGAGTGTGGATTGAAACAATCCTGGTTTGAAGACACCTGAATCATCAAACAGTCACTCCCCGCATGGGGAGTGTGGATTGAAACATCTGATCCTTAGACTCAAAGTTATAAACAAGGCGTCACTCCCCGCATGGGGAGTGTGGATTGAAACACGGCTAGTCACTTACCTCACCACCAAGCAGCTTGTCACTCCCCGCATGGGGAGTGTGGATTGAAACACCTGGAAGCGTACAGAGTGACACCTTTGGAAAGAGTCACTCCCCGCATGGGGAGTGTGGATTGAAACCATATACCAAAGTAAGCAAACACTGCCAGCAAGGTCACTCCCCGCATGGGGAGTGTGGATTGAAACAGTAGATGAAATTTTTTTGTCTTGTAATGTTAAAGTCACTCCCCGCATGGGGAGTGTGGATTGAAACCCCATATTCGACAGCACGGCAAGCCACCTGATGGGCGTCACTCCCCGCATGGGGAGTGTGGGTTGAAACCATTTACGCAAAAACCTCTCACTCATGCTCTAAGGTCGCTCCCCGCATGGGGAGTGTGGGTTGAAACCCTGATTTAGGCGGCGCACCAGACACCATTGACGGTCGCTCCCCGCATGGGGAGTGTGGGTTGAAACCATAGCAACACAAGGTTCGGTAACTGTTAAGCCAGTCGCTCCCCGCATGGGGAGTGTGGGTTGAAACTTTTATTACTCCCGGTTTTGGCATAATGGTTACAGTCGCTCCCCGCATGGGGAGTGTGGGTTGAAACTTGTATAGCCCCCTAGCTATCTCGTCTGTTACTTGTCGCTCCCCGCATGGGGAGTGTGGGTTGAAACACGATCTTTGTTGTCTTTATAGACCAGTCACTCCCCGCATGGGGAGTGTGGGTTGAAACTGTAGTAAGTGCGGCAACTACACCGGGAATTGGAGTCACTCCCCGCATGGGGAGTGTGGGTTGAAACTCGACCGCAAGCGGCACGGCTTTGAAGATGCGCGTCACTCCCCGCATGGGGAGTGTGGGTTGAAACACCAAACGCCCATGTAGCCCCTGTGGTACCGTTGTCACTCCCTGCATGGGGAGCGTGGATTGAAACGGTATCAGATTTGCGTGCGAAAAGCTGCTAGAAAACATTCGTCATTTCATGTTTAACCACACAAAGGTCAAATCAAAATACGCACAAATTGACAGCAAATGTTTTGCACGCCGATATGAAAAATGGCATTGCTTGGTAGAAATGAATTAAGACAGAGTCCCAGTGGCATTCAAGAAGAATTTAAGTTGATGATGCATTTAGTATTTGGTGATGAAGCTTATGCAACCCGGGATTCCAGACAAAGATGTTGTTCAACATTTTAGTTGTAAAGCTAATTAACCTTTGGGTTCACCAATCTTTTTGAGCTGATTACTAGCAATCTATTTGGTATTCTAGGATTAACTAGATTCTCCAAACCGATCAGTTCCAAGTCCGACCCACTTCTTAAGATTGGTCATCTTCCTCTTTAGATCAACCAACCACTTTAGGCCGATCAGCTATTTTCAGCTCCAAACTAACCAGCCTCCACCCAGCCCCAAACCATCCCCCAAGCAAGAACGGAAACACCAATGAACTACTCAGTATTTTTGGATAAAGCCACTTCCAAGGCCTTAGAATTCGAAGACATTTCAGACGATGCTGCGGTGTATCTTGCAAATCTCATTGACTCAAAGCTGCTCAATTCTCATATTGGCCACAACGAATACCTCTACAGAAAAAACCGCATTATCAACCGTTCTCAAAGTCTCAAAAACGCACCAGTTTACATTCTCGAGACTGATAACATGGGCGAATATATGCTCGAAGAGTTCACCTGGCACGATGGCATGTTTTGCAATGTTTTTAGAAACCTCGATGCCTCCCAATTCGCTGAATTAATGTGTTCGTGCATTCAATGGGATGAAATAACTTACGATGAGCTGAATCACCTCTTGCGTGATGAGGGTGCATCGTTTTTCTTCTGCGCGAACGAAGATGATCGGCCAACCGCTGTTCTTTTGGATAATGATTTCGCGGCATCAAATCAGGAGCCTTTCGAGCATACGCCGTCTCTTGCAGTTATTTCGAAGCGTATGTATGCCGCGTTTGACGATAAAGATTGGGGCGCCCTGCAGCACGGGTGTGCATCGTTTTATGAGGCCCTTTTGAAGTATGTTTCAAAAACAGACGCCAAAACTAAGAGGTGGACTTTTGACAAGTTCAACAAGAAACGGCATGTGCTCACTCTTGAGCTTCCTGAAGATCTTTGGCAAGAGATGAATGATCGATATCTCAAACGAAATCAGTATCCAAATGCAGGGCATGGATCCAGCAATATCCCCGAAGAGAGTGAGCTTGATATGGCGCTTCTTTTAGAGAGGACGCTGGCTAATGGGCGAGCTGTCTTACAAGCTTGGCGATCTTTAAAATCTTAAGACAAGGTAATGCTTTCATCGAAGCAACAAGCATCTTTAATACTGCCTCAATATATTTAATACTGTCCCAATGCGCCTAATATCGACATTGGCGCGCCTAAATATATTTTAGTTGGCGATGGGTTTACCGAAGGAACCTAACGCAAGGTTCAAGTTTGTGTCCATTTATCAGTTGCTTGTGCGTAACAAACATAAATTTCACAAATAGCTGATAAACTTGTTAAGTTATTGTTGAGATTTTTATGCTTAAACGAGGACGCATATGACACTATTGGATTTGCTACAACTAATAAAACGATTCATAAAATTAGTTGTCATTATTCCTGTTGTTTGTGCTCTTGTTGTATTTATAGTAATGCTTGTGATGCCTAAAGACTATCAGGCGGTAGCAACTATTACGGCTTCTAATGAAGTGGCGGCAGCCGGTGGAATCGCAACAACGGCTGCATCTGAAGCATCCAATAATGGCATTACAGTCAAAGCTGCGACTAATGCCAATGCAAAACAGATTACATTAACTGCTGAAGGCCACAATGCTCAGAGTGTTCAGGAGGCTGCTAATAGTGCGGCTCAATCAGCAGCAAATCGCGCACAAGAATCTTTCTCGGCACAAACGTTCAAAGTCGCAACGGCATCAGCAGCTAAAGATGTTTCACAAAGTCCTTTCAAGACAGCCCTAATTGCACTGTTTGCCGCATTGTTCGTAGTAATTTGCGGCATTGTAGTTTGGGATACGGTTAAGCGTCCTATCAAGAACAAAGATAATCTTGAAGAGGTTGCTCAAGTTCCGGTTATTGGCCAATTGCCTACTCGAGACCATGGCGAAAAGCTTTTTGCTAATGTGAGATTTGTAACAAAGGATGCGCTTAATACCGTATGCATTGTCCCAGTTGATGATCCATCCGCCTCGCGTCAGGTTGCAGAAGAGATTTATGGCGCTGCAAGCATGTTAGGCATCAATACAGAGATGTTTAAAGCAGATCCGCATGCTGAGTATTTATATACGGATACCGCATTGGCTGATTTAAATCTCGTTGATTGTGCTCCATTATCTCAGGGCATGGGTGCTGCGTATTTAAGTAGAAATGCCGATGTGGTTATTCTTGCTGTGCGGCAATGGACGGATTCAGCAAAAGAGATTGAGGCAATTATCAATGAGTTCTCAATTGCAAAAGTTGAATTAAAAGGTGTTGTTTTGCTTTCTGAAGATAGCTCGTACGCTAGTAGCAAAAGGAATCCAGATAGATTCTCATTCCTAAGAGAATCTCGCAACCAACACTTTGGAAAACACAATAACTAGAACGAGTGCTTTATAGATACCAGATCAAGATGTCTTCAGTAAACGCAAAACATAAGACAGTAGATTTAGTCGGCCAGAGCTCTACGAGTCAACAAGCTTTGGTTAATCAGCCAATTGAAGCGACTGACTCGTCTCATACATCTACGAGCTTTGAAACAGTTCGTAGTGGTTATTTATTTAAAGTTGATGAGTTGGAAAGAGCTCTCAGGGAAGATTCGTATCCCGATGAACTGCAAGGGCTAAAAGGTTTAGAGTCACGCAGGGTTTACAGGACTCTTAAGCGGGTATTTGACATCCTATTTAGCGTGGTTGTTTTTGCTTTATTCTGGTGGTTATATCTGCTTTTGGCAATAATAATTAAGGTTGATGATCCAAAAGGAAGTCCAATTTTTGCGCAACAACGAGTTGGTAAAAATGGTAAGCCATTTACTATGTATAAGTTTAGAACCATGTGCGTAGATGCGGAAGATAGATTAGAAGAAATAGCACATCTAAATGAAAAGACTGGCCCTGTATTTAAGATTAAAGATGATCCAAGAATTTTAAGAAGTGGGAAGTTGATACGTAAGTTAAGTCTTGATGAGTTGCCTCAATTTTGGAATGTTCTCAAAGGTGATATTTCGGTTGTTGGTCCTAGGCCTGCTCTGCCCAAAGAAGTTGCAACCTACAATGAGTACCAAAAACAAAGATTACTTATAAAGCCTGGCATTACCTGTTATTGGCAAACAAGAACTAATAGAGATTCAATTTCATTTGACGATTGGATCGACCTCGATCTGCTTTATATTAAACAATGCGGAGTGTGGGCAGATGCAAAATTGATAATCCAAACAATTGGTGTGGTGCTTACGGCACAAGGGAGTTAGTGTTTTATGTTCGCGATGGAACATGTTGATGTGTCCGCTTCTGTTGTTTTGTATAGAGATTACGAAACCCCAGTTATGATGATTGAGTCTCTCGAAGAGAATACAGCAGCCTCACTTAGTAAAGCCATTTATGTTATCGACAATAGCAATATTGGAAATGATAAAAAATTGCTAAAAGATCGAGCAGCCTTTGTTCAAAAAATAAACATTTATCCAGACGTAGTTTATATTGACGCTCAAGATAATTTAGGTTTTGGGAAAGCGAATAATTTAGCTCTTCAACGTGCAAATTCTGACTATCATGTGTTCATAAACCCAGATATTGTGTTTGTTGAGGATACACTTTCGATTCTTTTTGAATATATGCAAGGAAATCCAGATGTTGGGATGGTGATTCCTCGCATGATAGATGAAAATGGTAACTTGCAATTTGTGTATAGGCAGGAAGTTACTGTGATAGATGGGTTAAATAGAACTCTACTTCGTGGAATAATGAAAAAAAGAGCTGCCAAGCATTCAATGATTAACATGGATTACACGAAGCCATTTGCCGTACCTTTTGGGCAAGGAAGTTTTTTGTTTGGACAGACTTCCTTGCTGAAAGATCTTGGCGGTTTTGACGATCGCTACTTTATGTATCTTGAAGATGCTGATCTTTGTAAGCAAGTGAATCAGAAATCGAAGCTTATGTATGTACCGTATTCTACGGTTATCCATAAATGGGAGAAGGGCTCACATCGAAACATCTATTTGATGGCAACGCACATTAGATCTTATTATGCATATTTCCGCAAGTGGGGTCTCAAATTTTTGTGAGAAAATCAAGAGTGAAGCGTGCTTTTTACAAGAAGAAATGGAGATATTTATGGATGCGTGTAGAATGGCGTCAATATTTCAAATTTATACTACGAAAATTGAGAAATGCTCTATTGATTCTTGTATGCATTCGGCAGGATAGAGTTTTAACAAGCTGATTTTTGTACATAAAGCATTAAAACTTGAAAGTAGTGTCGGGCTTTGCGCTTCATTAGGAGATAATTTCAATTAAGCCAGAATGTGAACGTGTAATTGTAAGAAACAATCATCAATCGAGGATACATGGAAAGAATAATCGTAATAGGAAATACAGGGTTTATAGGCTCAGGCTTAATAAACTATTTTCGAGGTAAAGGGAAAAGAGTTATTACTGCGGGTCGCAAAAATGCGGATTGGTATATTGATCTTGAGAGACCAGATCTTTCTGATTGTGAGAAATTCAAAAGTGGCGACTACGTCCTTTTTACAGCGGCAATTTCTAGTCCAGATAAATGTCAACATGAATTTCAATCGTGCTGGCAGGTTAATGTTGATGGGACTGCCGATATTATTCAAAAAGCTATAAAGAAAGATGCGAGAGTACTTTTCTTTTCGAGTGATGCAGTGTATCCATCTCATTCTTCACAAATATTTAATGAGAATTCTGTAATGGCACCAGATTTTCCCTATGGAAAAATGAAAGCTGAAATCGAACAACAATTTGCAGAATCCAAAGCCTTTAAGGCTATTCGTTTGTCGTATGTTGTTTCAAAAAGAGATAAATTTATGCGTTATCTTCTTAATTGTGCTGATTATGACAAAAAAGCTGAGGTTTTCCACCCGTATTATAGAAATTGCATTACTTTAACTGCAGTGTGTGAAGCAGTAAATTGGTTGATAGAAAATTGGATCATGTTTCCTTCTTACTGTTTGAATCTTGCAGGATTAGAATTAGTTAGTCGTATTAGAATAGCTGATGAGTTAAAGCGAATAAACGAAAAGCTGAACTATTCGATAATTGAACCTGAAGAGTCTTTTTATCTTGTGAGACCTCCCATAATTCAAATGCAAAGTATATATCTTTATGAATATGGCATTATTAAAAATAAGAGTTTTACTGAATCCTTTCAATCTGAAGTAAGGGGATAAAAGCGTGAAAAAGGCGTTAATTACAGGCGTTACTGGAATGGTAGGTTCGCATTTAGCGGACTACTTACTTGAAGAAACAGATTGGGAAATATATGGGGTTTGCAGATGGCGTAGTCCTCTTGATAATGTTTCCCACCTTCTTGATCGAGCAAATAAAAAAGATAGAATTTACTTTGAATATGCCGACTTAAATGATGAGATTTCCCTCATTAGAACAATCGACGACATTAAGCCAGATTATGTCTTCCATCTTGCGGCTCAAAGCTATCCCCAAACTAGTTTTACAGCACCTATAGACACATTGAATACCAACATTGCAGGAACTGCGCGTCTACTTGAAGCAATAAGAAATGCGCAAAATAATGATCCTTCTTATCATCCCGTGATTCATGTATGCGCTTCTTCAGAGGTTTTTGGAAAAATACCAGCAGAAAAGAAACCAGCAATGGGGATACACGAGGATTGCCCCTTTCATCCCGCTTCACCTTATGCAATTTCTAAGGTTGGGACGGATCTTTTGGGACGATATTATGCAGAAGCATATGGAATGACGGTCATGACGACACGAATGTTTACACACACGGGGCCACGACGAGGAGATGTGTTTCATGAATCTACTTTCGCAAAGCAGATTGCGATGATAGAAAATGGGCTTATCGAGCCAAAAGTAAAGGTTGGGAATCTGAAATCACTAAGAACGTATGCAGATGTTCGAGATGCAGTTAGGGCATATTATATGCTTGTAACAAAAAACCCGATTCCTGGCGAGTATTACAATATTGGTGGAAATTATACATGTGAGGTAGGCGAAACACTCAATTTTTTGATCTCTCGCTCTACTTGCGCGAGTAAGATTGAGATTGTTGTCGACCCTGATAGACTACGGCCAATAGATGCAGATTTACAAGTGCCCGATTGCAGAAAGTTCAAACAGCATACTGGGTGGGAGCCAGAAATACCTTTTGAGAAAACAATGGAGGATCTCTTGGACTATTGGAGATTAAGAGTTGCAAAAGGAGAGAGTTTTCTTTCACGATAATCTTAGGACATATCTATGAAAAAAGTTGCATATTTATGTTTTGATAACCCTTTTGTTAAACCTATGGAAGGAGGCAAAAGAGGGATTTTGGCACGCATAGCGGCTTTGAGAAAGTGTGATATAGAGTTAGATTTATATATTCAAACTAAACCTGAAGAGGAGCTATTAGATAATAGTGCAAGCGATTCTTCTATAGGTTGTTGTCGCATCTTCCAATACAAAATGAAAAGTGCGACACCCGTAATGCTGTTTTCGAAATATCCAATTTGTTCAAAAAAAAGATTCACTTTAGAGATGGCTTCTGATTTACTGAAGAGGCATTATGACGTTGCTCTTTATGAGGGCGAACAGATGATGTGTTATAGGACGAAAAACATCGTATCTGCAGATAGGCACATTTTATACCTTCTAGATATTGAGAGCGAATATCGTCGTCAGATGTCTGCGTCTGAGACCAATATCTTGCATAAGTTCTTGCAGAGAATAGAAGGATTAAAGTTTAAGGCTTTTGAAAAAAAGATGAACAGTCTTTTTGATGAGTTTCTATTTATCTCCATTGATGAACTCAATATGCTTGAATCAAAAATGGGAAAGTGTACGTATAGCGCCTATTCAACAACGGAAATATCAGATGGGATTATTGGAAAAAATAACTCAAACATGCTTTATGTTGGAGATTTAAGTCTGGAAAACAATTTCAAATCTTTATATTGGTTTTGTGAGAAAGTTTTGCCTAAAATTGCTCTCAATCAGAAAGATGTAAAGCTTATTGTGGTCGGCAGAATAAGCGAAGAGAATAAACGTTTACTCTTGAAGCTTGATAATGCAAGTTCCATTGTGGTTAGTGGATATGTGGATGATCTTGACCAGGTGTATGCCGATTCTTCCTTCGTTATTAGCCCTGTTCTCTATGGGGCTGGAGTAAAAGCAAAAGTTATTGATGCAATTGGTCGTGGTCAATTAGTGGTTGGAACAAGTAAAGCAATAGAAGGAACAATGCTTGAACCAGGAGTTCATGTTTTGATTAGTGATGACCCCGCTGATTTGGCAGCAGTATGTTCTCAAATTTTATATGATAGAAGTCTATTTTCGCATATTGCAAAGCAAGGATATGAGTATGTTAAGAAAGAACACTCTATCGATAGTCATGCATCTGTATTAGCAAGATGTATTGGATGCTCAAGGAAATAAAATGCGTATTGCCGTTATAAACGAGTTGGTAGAGTTTGGGGGAACTGAGGTTCAAACTCAGCGTGAAGTAAATAATTTTAGAGACCATGGGGACATTGTTCTACATATTACGCTAGATGATAATTATGCATTTATGTCTGATGATTTTCGAAGCAATATTCCTCTTAATTGGAATAGATGGCATATAGTAAAAGGAAAGCTGATTTCTGATCGAAAACTATATAAAAAATTGTCAATGGTATTGGATGAATTTTCTCCTGATGTTGTCCATGTGAATAATATTTTGAGGGCACCTTTTTCCGTATATAAAGCTGTCAAACCCTACAAAGCTGTACTAACAATTCGCGATTATTCTGCGGTATGCCCTAAAGGAACAAATATTCATGATGATTATTCAAGTTGCGAAAAGTGTTCGGTAAAGGATTGTCTGGCTTGTTCAAATTCCTTTTGGGAAATATTAAAAGTCCCCTATTTCTTTTATAAAAATCGCAAAAGGAAGGGCGTATTTAATAAAGTCATTTCGCCAAGCAAAGAGTTAGCCAGACAGTATACGTTTCGTACAGAAGAAGCTATATGCATCAATAATCCTTATAAGGGATTCGAAGGCTGTCTTGTAAAACAGTTCAATGATAAAAAAATATTCTTGTATTTTGGGAGTATTGAAGAAAAAAAAGGTGTTGCTAAACTCGCTAGGGCTTGGAATGTCTTTTCTGCAGACAAAGAGAATGCAGAGTTATTCTTTGCAGGAAAAGTTGATCCGAATTTTGAAGATGAATTCAATTCATTAATGCTTCAAATGGCAAATGTTACATATCTTGGGTGGCTCAACCAAGAACAAATCTCAGCTCTATTTGCAGAGATTTATTGCGTTGTAGTTCCATCTCTTTGGATGGAGAATTATCCTAATACTGTTCTTGAGTCAATTGCCAACAAAACGTTAGTGATTGGGTCAAATCGAGGAGGTATTCCTGAATTAATTAGAAAGGAAGACTTGCTTTTTGACGCTGTTGATCCTCAAAGTATTTGTGAAACTCTGGACTATGCTTATTATCTGCCAGAGGAACAATATATAAGTATTGTTGAACAAGTGTTTGATATAGCAAAAAAAGATAACAGTCTTGAAACATACTACAATAAAATGAGTAATCTATATGAAGCGTTGCTTGATAACGAATAACAAAAAGCAAGGCGTTAGATGCAGTAGCGTTAACTGCATCTTGTTCGCACTTTTTTTACTCGCCCTTCTTTATCCTCCATTTGTTAGTGAAGAGCTGCTCCAAGTAAAGTTGTTTGCCTCAAGTGCTAACTATGTAGCTTTAGTTTTTGGAATTGCTTTATTACTTACCAATTGGGAGAAGGTTAGATTCGATTCTTTTTTTTGGATTTTATCTGGGCTGTCTGGAGTCATGATTTTATCGACTGTATTTAGTGGTGGACAAATTGAATCTGCAATATCAACCAGCGTGAAATACGTCTTATTATGTCTTGTAATATGTGTAATGTATCAAACCAACTATGTTAATATGGTGCAGATTTTCGCAGGAATATTTTCCATATATATATTACTGAATTTATTGGTTTGGATACATGTTAGTGGGTCTTACCCGAATGGTTTTCGCGAAGGAGACTTCGTGAATATGTGGTTTTTGGGAAATAAAAATACGATAAGAAACTATGTATTGCCAGGCTTGGCATTTATGCTTATTTGGGAGTTGTGTATAAAAAAAAGATCACCGATCCTGTCCGTGCTTTTGTTTGGTGTTTCTATTACTTCGTTGGTATTGGTTGATTCTGTCACTCCTACAATAGTTATTATTTGTGTGGGACTTCTTTTTGTTTTGTCATATAAAGACAAAATTAACTTGACATACAAAGGGATAGCAATTGTTTTTTTTGTAATTATGACAGTGGTATTTTTAGCGCCTGTTGTGTTTTCTGATGGTGTGCTATTGCAGCTAATTAATCGTGATCTTACTTATTCTGGACGTACGTATATTTGGCAGCAAGCTATTGATGCAATTGGTGATCATCTTCTTTTTGGGGTAGGACTTCAAGATTTAGTAAATCAAGGTCTGCTTGATAGGGGTGATTTTCGTCATGTTAATCATGCGCATAATGCGATTATTGATATGCAGTTTAAATATGGCATTATTGCTTTGTCTCTTTCTTTTATGTTGCTTGCTATTGCTGTAAAAGGACTTTCCTTTATGAATCAAGAGAAACAGAAGATTATGCTTTGTGTGATATTTGCGTTTCTTCTTTGTGGTTTATTCGGAGAGTTGAGCAACGAAATGTTTTTAATGATTTTGATCTTTGCGACACAAGGCAAAATGGATGTATCAAATAAGGATGAAAGAGGAATAAGTGATGATACTTGATTATATTGCAACAAAAATTCATCAAATAAGACACAAGGAACAGTTGCATGTGTCTTCTCGAACTGTTTTGCCTAGAAATGCTTTATTGAGAATTGCGAGTAATGCCAAAATTGAAATAGGGAACAATACGGTATTTAGATCAGATCTCATCTTGAATGCTTCAGATGGCGGGATAATTATCATTGGGGATAGAGTTTTTTTTAACGATCGGTGTTGTTTGAACTCACGAAAATGTATCACTATCGGGGATGATACAATTATTGGACAAAATGTGCTGTTTTATGATCATGATCATGATTATCGAAAAGGTCCAATAAAAAAGAAAACGTCATATCGTGTTGGAGAAATCTGTATAGGCTCGCGTGTGTGGATTGGGTCAAATGTTGTTATTCTTAAGGGAACAACCATTGGCGATAATTCTGTCATAGCTGCTGGATGCGTTGTTCGTGGTAACGTTCCTGCAAATACGCTACTTTATCCAGCAACGGAAATGAAGATGAAAAACATCCAGGAGTATTGTTATGAGACTTCTTAAGCATATTATGAGGAAAAAAAAGAGCAATATTGTAAGACTCAAAGGAAAGAAGATCAGCTTCGGTTCTCTTGGTGATAATGTTAGATTTGGAGGAGCGTCAGTATTTAATAGGGCAGAAAATATACATGTGGGCAATGATGTTTTTTTTGGCGCTGAATGCTATTTTGAAGCAGTTTCAACCATAAGTATTGGCTCGGGCTGCATGTTCGGTCCTCGCGTTTTTTGCATAGCTGGTAGCCACAATTATGATTGCAGTGATTTAAGAGCTATCCCGTATGATAATCGACAAGTAGATCAGCCTATTGTAATCGAAGATAATGTTTGGGTTGCTGGGAATGTTTCAATCGCTCCAGGCGCTCATATCGGTGAAGGGGTTGTTGTAGGCATGGGGGCGATTGTTGCGGGTGATGTACCTCCATATTCTGTTGTAGTTGGTAAAAAAGGGACAGTAGTTAAAGAACGTAATGTGGGTCGATACGAAAAGTTGAAGCAGGCAGAGAAAATATATAGTAGGTTATATGCTGGTAAGCCGTTTGAGATGGTGGATAAAGGCTTACTCTAGTGTCTGTTATGCTAAAAAAAATAGTGCGATCATCTATTTCAATCAGATTGCTGTCTGTTGCATTTGGCTTTATAGGTTCAGTGTTAGTTAATCGCATTTTAGGCGTTGAACTGAGAGGTGAATATACAACAATATTTACATATGCCAATTTGCTTCAGGCCGCACTGAATTTAGGTGTTGCTTATTCGTTGGTTCCTTTGAGGAATGAAATCGGGGAAGAAGAAGCTAAAGCTGCATTGGCTTCATTTTGTTGGATTCAATTTGTATTATGCGTAAGCGGAACTGCCGTCTTTTTGATTTTTTCGTTTTCTATAGAAAACTTTTTCATATGTATTCTCATGTCAGCGATGATTTTGAATGGGCAGATGACATTCATTGCTTTGATTGAAGACATTCGATCGCGCAATCTTATTTTGTTGGTGTCCTCAATGTTGTATGTAGTTGTAAATTTATTTATTCTAATATTTTTTGAAAAAGCAATATACCTTGTACTTATTTGTCTTATTGCAAAATATTTCCTAGAGTCTATTTTATGCGCAAAGAAGAACGCTTTGTTTTGTTGTAAGCTTGATGACTTAACTATTGAGCGCGTGAAATTAATTTTACAATATGGTGTTCCAACAGCGTTTTTGGCAGTGTTGATAACCTTAAACTACAATGTTGATGTTATTATGTTGAATATATTGAACGCTGGGAACTTCCAAGTTGGCTTGTTTGGTGTTGCATATACTCTGTCCAATATGCTTTGGTTTATTCCTGATGCATTTAAGGAATATGTTTACAACAAATCAGCCGAGATGGAGCTTTCGGGTTTAACAATCATTTTGATCATTATGAATATGATCATTTGCGTTGTTGTCTGTTTTCTTTTTTTTGTTTTCGGAAAAGCGTTTCTGATCTTCTTTTTTGGCCAAGAGTTTGAAGCTGCTTTTATGGTCACCCTAACGGTTTTTGTTGGTATTATACCTATGGTTGCCTTCAAGTTAATACATCCTATTTATGTTAATGCTGGTCGTTCGCTTGTAGTGGCTTTCTATTTAGTTGTCTCAGTTGCTACAAATGTAACGATAGCTATATTTCTGATTCCTGTTTATGGTGCTTTCGGGGCGGCTCTTGCCACTGTTGCTTCATACTCGTTTTGTGGAGTGTTATTTTGTGCTAAATATATAAGAGATTACAAGATTAAAGGCTCTGATGTAAAAGAGGCATATATTGCTCTGAAAAGGGCTTTGAAGGAGACCCAGTGATTATTACTCGAACGCCTTTTAGAATGTCTTTCTTTGGCGGGGGGACAGATATTCCGAGTTTTTTTAACGTGCATGGGGGAACGGTTTTATCGACAACCTTTGATAAATATTGCTATACAGTAGTAAGGCATCTTCCCCGTTTTTTTGATTATACTTCTGAATTAGTTTATTCAAAAACAGAAAGAGTGACTTCTATTGACGAGGTCGCACATCCAGCAATTAGAAATGCTATGCGTATGTTAAAGATGCGAGAAATACGCCTCACTTATGAGGCTGATTTGCCCGCACGTACTGGTTTAGGCACATCATCATCTTTTGCCGTGGGAATGCTTAATGCGTTCCATTGCTTAAAAGGGGAATACGCATCGAAGGAACGTCTTGCTCGTGAGGCCATTTATTTGGAAAGGGAATTGTGTAGAGAATCTGGAGGTTGGCAAGATCAAGTTGCGGCATCTTATGGTGGGCTGAATAAAATCGTGTTTCATGATAATAAATTTGAGGTTCATCCTTTAATTATAGATAAGGTAAGGAAAGAAACGCTCGATTCTTGTCTAATGCTCTTTTTTACAGGATTTACAAGATTTTCTAGCGAAATACAAAAAAGTTATAAGCTGCATGAAAAAGAAGCGCGCTTATTAGAAATGCTGGCATTAACCGAAGAAGCAGAAAAGGTTCTAGTAAGCCAGAGAGCTAATTTGGCGGAATTTGGGAGGCTTCTCGATGAAACATGGCAATTGAAGCGTGGTATTAGCAGTGCTGTAACAACAGACGCAATAGATGCATTATACAAAAGGGCTTTAGATGCCGGAGCAGTAGGAGGAAAGCTTCTTGGTGCTGGGGGAGGAGGTTTTCTTCTCTTTTTCGTACAACCAGATGCGCATGAATCGGTTCGTGCGGCTCTTTCGGATCTTATGCTTGTCCCTTTTAATTTTGATACAAATGGCACTCAAGTTGTACATTATTTGCCTGAAGAATTTGATTTTTCAACAGAGGAAAAAAATGATTAGTGATTCTTGCGATTTTTCTTGCAATTATCTTGATGAATTGTTGCGTAGATATCCGCCATTATTGGTTTGTGGTGATGACATTCACGAAGCTTTTTTATTATTGAAGGAATCTTTTAGGAATGGAAATAAACTTTTGATTTGTGGAAATGGGGGTTCTGCCGCAGACGCCGAGCATATAGTTGGTGAGCTGATGAAGAGCTTTCATTTTAAACGAAGAATAGACCCTTCATTTCAAGAACTGTATTATAGGGTGAATGGGTGTTTTGTACCAAACTGGCTTGAAGAAGCTTTGCCTGCCATAGCTCTGAATTCGCATACTTCTCTTACTACGGCTTTATCTAACGACAATGACGAGGATTCTCTTTTTGCGCAACAAGTTTATGGATATGGCAAAAAAGGCGATGTTTTATTGTCTATTTCTACTTCCGGCCTGTCAAAAAACATATTGGAGGCTATTCGCGTCGCGCGAGCAAAAGAGATGTGCGTGATCGCACTAATGGGGGAAAATAGAACGCTGATGTCAGAGCTAGCGGATGTCGCGATTTGTGTTCCAGAGCATCAAACGTATAAAGTACAAGAACTACACTTACCGGTCTACCATTGCTTATGTGCAATGGTAGAAGAAAGCCTATTTGGAGAGAAGAAGAATGTTTCGTGAAGCAATTATAATTGCGGGAGGGTTTGGAACCAGGTTAAGGCATATCGTCAATGATGTCCCTAAGCCAATGGCGCCTGTATGCGGGAGGCCTTTCTTGCGGTATATTTTGGATTATCTTGCTGAGAGTAAGTTTTCAAGAATTGTAATTGCAGATGGTTACAAACGGGAACACATTGAAGCCTATTTTGGTTGCTGCTATAGAGGCATGGAAATATTATACAGTTCGGAAGATAGCCCTCTACTGACAGGTGGTGCGGTAAAAAAAGCATTATTAAACTGTAACAGTGAATGGGTTTACGTTTTAAATGGCGATACGTTTTTAGAGGCAAATTTTGACGCTTTTGAGGAATATCTTGACAATATAAAAGAATCAGCAGAGGTTATTATTGCTTCAAAAGAAATGCATAATTTTGAAAGATATGGAACCTTGCAAGTTTTAGAATCGGGAGAAATTGTGGGTTTTCTTGAGAAAGAGCAGTGCGAGGCTGGTGTTATAAACGCAGGAATTTACTTAATAAAGAAGAGCGCATTAGACGGCATGTCGAAGGTTTTTTCGTTGGAAAAAGACTATTTTGCATTAGCATCTTCAAGACATAGAGCATTTAGTGTTCCCTGTAATGGGGTTTTTATTGATATCGGAATTCCGGAAGATTATAAAGAAGCTCAGTCTCTTCTTGCACCATTTAAAAGAAAATGGAAATTAGCATTATTTGATAGAGATGGAACAATTAATGTTGATACAGGACACCTTTATGAACCCGAGAAGCTCTTGTTGATTCCGGGTGGCGTTGAACTTTTACGTTATTACTCTTCTCAAGCTAATTATAAAATAGTGGTTGTAACCAATCAGGCTGGCATAGCAAAAGGTTTGTATGATGTGTCAGACATGCACCAGTTGCATAGAGTCCTCAATCAGCGACTTGCAAAAGAAGGGTGTCGAATAGATGCATACTATTATTGTCCCCATCATCCAGATATAACTGGTAATTGTGAGTGTAGAAAACCCAGGCCAGGAATGATCAAAAAAGCAATTTTTGATTTTGAGGCAGATCCAACAGAATGTGTGCTTTTTGGGGATAAAGAAAGTGATATTGAGGCAGCGGATGCAGCTGGTATAAAAGGGTTTCTTGTAAATTGGTTTTGAGCGTACGATTTTACTAAAAATGTTTTGAGTGAAAAAGACTAAGCGATGATAACTTCGGATCTATATTATCTTAAGATAATATAGATCCGAAAAAACGCATTGAGGAATGTCTATTATTTTACGGCTGATGCGGCAAGCATGTGTAGAGCATGTTTATTTGATGCAATAATAAGTTTTGTACCATTTAGCAAAAGTGCGCAGGCCATCTTCAAGTGAGGTATTTGGTTTAAATTCGGTGGTGTTTTCGAGTGCAGATGTGTCAGCATAGGTCACAGGTACATCGCCTGGCTGCATGGGAACAAGTTGTTTATGTGCTTCGAAATCAAAATCTTCTGGCAGCACGCCTTCTTCAACCAAGACTCGTTGAAGTGTATCCACAAAATAGAGTAAATTTTCTGGATTCGAATTGCCGATGTTATAGACATGATGTGCGGCTAGAGGTAACCCATCGTCACCTATTTCAACTTTTGGAGGAAGAACTAAAATACGCTTTACGCCTTCAACGATGTCATCGATATAGGTAAAGTCGCGTTTACAGTCTCCCATATTAAATATTTGTATAGTCTCGCCCTTTGTAAGCTTATTAGTAAAATCAAAATAAGCCATATCGGGGCGACCCATTGGCCCATAAACAGTAAAAAAGCGAAGACCTGTAGCTGGAATAGAATACAACTTGCTGTATGCGTGAGCCATAAGTTCGTTGGATTTTTTGCTGGCTGCATAGAGTGAAACCGGGCTATCGACGCGGTCGTCTTCAGAAAAGGGAACTTTCTTATTGCCACCATAGACGCTGGAGCTTGAGGCATATACAAGATGTTCGACAGGATAATGGCGACAAGCTTCAAGAATGTTGAAAAAACCAATCAAGTTACTATCCAGGTAAGCGCGAGGATTTTCAATAGAATAGCGTACCCCTGCCTGAGCAGCAAGATTGATTACCATCGAAGGCCTGCGCTCTTCAAAGACAGTATTAACAGCACCTTCATCCGCTAAGTCTCCGCGAATAAACTCAAAACGGCCGCATTTGAAAGATTCGAGTTCATTTGCAGCAGACTCATCACCCGCTGCTTTTGCGACCATTTTTAAACGGTCAGCCTTGATGCCAGGATCGTAATAGTCATTACAGTTGTCAAAACCAACGACGTCATAGTCAGTTGTTGCTAATAGCTGTTTGCAGAGAAACGAGCCAATAAAGCCTGCTCCTCCAGTGACAAGAACGGTTTTTGGCATTTTGAAATCTCCTTAGTCTCTGCGGAATAAGTCGCGTGTGTAAACTTTTTCGCTTACATCATCAAGACACGAGTCGTATCGATTAGCAATGATTGCTTGACTGTCTGCTTTGAATTTGTCGAGGTCATTAACTATTTTACTGCCATAGAAGGTGGTTCCGTCTTCAAGCGTGGGTTCATAAACGATAACCGTTGCACCTTTAGCCTTAATGCGCTTCATGACGCCCTGGATAGAGCTTGCACGAAAGTTGTCTGAATTGCTTTTCATGGTTAAGCGATATACACCCACAACGACATCATGTTCTTTGGAAACATCCCATTGACTGTTTGCCTCATAGGCGCCAGCAATCTCAAGAATGCGATCTGCAATGAAATCCTTCCGTGTGCGGTTTGACTGCACGATTGCTTCAATCATGTTTTGCGGTACGTCAGAAAAATTGGCAAGCAACTGCTTGGTGTCTTTAGGTAGACAGTATCCGCCGTAGCCAAAACTGGGATTGTTGTAATGCGTACCGATGCGCGGATCAAGGCAAACCCCTTCAATGATCTGCTGCGTATTGAGCCCTTTGGTCTCGGCGTAGGTGTCAAGCTCATTGAAATAGCTCACGCGGAGCGCTAGGTAGGTGTTCGCAAAAAGCTTGACCGCCTCAGCTTCGGTAAAACCCATGAAAAGAGTCTCAATATCTTGCTTGATGGCACCTTGCTGGAGAAGAGCCGCAAAATCATGAGCTACAGCTTGAGTGCTTTCATCGCACGAGACGATAATTCGGCTAGGGTAGAGGTTGTCGTAAAGAGCCTTGGATTCGCGTAAGAATTCGGGGCTAAAGATGATCCTGTCGGTATTATACTTGGCGCGAACGCTTTCGGTGTAACCTACCGGCACGGTAGATTTAATAACCATTGTAGCGACGGGATTAACCGACATGACTAATTCGATAACTTCTTCTACGCGAGAGCAATCAAAAAAGTTTGTTCTCGAATCGTAATTGGTTGGAGCTGCGATGATGACGAAATCAGCGTTTTTGTACGCGGTTGTGCCATCTAGTGTTGCCACAAGATCAAGTTCTTTGCTTGCAAGATACCGTTCAATATAGTCGTCTTGGATGGGTGATTTACGAGCATTGATGAGATCAGCCTTTTCAGGAATAACATCAACTGCGGTTACGTGATTATGTTGGGCGAGGAGTACGGCTAACGATAAACCAACATAGCCAGTGCCGGCGACCGCAATATCTGTCTCTTATACACATCTGACGCTGCCGACGAACTCTAGGGTGTAG
>UQML01000017.1 GCA_900542265.1 uncultured Eggerthella sp.
TCTACACCCTAGAGTTCGTCGGCAGCGTCAGATGTGTATAAGAGACAGCACACAAGCTGATCACGGATCATGTCGAGCGTGGATTGACGAGGCTGCGACCTATATTGAGAGCAAAGGCGAGCCCGACAAAGCGAGCGCGCTCAAAACCGCCGCGCTTGCCGCTCTTGATTCTGCGCAAAACACCAAACAGGTTGCCCAGTCTGCTGACGGTGAGCTTAAAGTTCACTTTATTGACGTTGGTCAAGGGGATAGTGCTTTTGTGGAATTACCTGATGGAAAGACCATGCTGATCGATGCAGGTACGCGCGCATCATCAGGAGTGGTGAAGGGTTATGTGGAGGCACTTGGCTATGACCGCATTGATTATGTTGTGGCGACGCATCCGCACGAAGATCACATCGGTGGGTTACCCGTGATACTGCGCTCTTTTGATGTGGGTGCGGTGTATGCGCCAAAAGCGCAAGCAAATACGCGCATTTTTGAGGAATTTCTTGATGCGGTTGAGGGTAAGGGTCTTGAGATTACGACGGCATATAAAGGCCGCGCGATAGGTGAATATGCAACTGAGCAAACGGGTGGGCGCGCAAATGAGCGTGCAAACGACACCGAAAACTACAAAATCTCAATTCTTTCACCAACACAGTATGCAAATCCTGAAGATCTTAATGATGCATCGGTTGTGATACGTATTGAATATGGAAAGGCATCATTTCTTTTCACCGGTGATGCGGGTAGTGATGTTTTGTCGTCCACAGTGTATCAACCGTGCTCAGTCTTAAAAGTATCCCATCATGGAAGTCGAACAGGCACTACTAAGTCGCTTGTAAAAACCCTCAAGCCAGGAGCTGCGGTTATTTCAGTAGGTGAGGATAACTCGTATGGTCATCCCTCACAACAAGTGCTTGAAGCTCTGGGTGATACCAAGGTGTATCGGACAGATAAGAACGGAACGATTATTGCCACTACTACGGGTGATGAAGTAAGAATGGCCACTTCATCAAAATAGGAGATTGGATCATCGTGATCATTGTTGATAGACTTGAAGGTGCGCTTGCCGTTTGCGAGATGGACGACAATAGCATGCAAAACATTGCGCTAACAGAGCTCCCTGCAGGAGTGAAAGAGGGCGATGTACTCGCAGTGGAAAATGGCGCTTATGTGATTGATGCCAAGCAGACCAAGGCGCGCTCCGAACGCATTGCGCAAAAGATGAACCGGCTGTTTAAGTAGTTCTGCGTTAGCCTAAGGCAACTTTTCTTGTTTTTAGCCGTTTTTTGACGAGATTGGACTTATAGTGAGCCTTTGATTTTTCTCGCGAGGCACTTCAGCCTCATCGCTATCTAAAAACGGTTAAAATCCTCACACAAGGTACTAGTTTTGTCACGATTGCTCTGATAGTTCTTCTCCGCCCGTTAAAGCCTTCATGGGCACCCTCGCAGAAAGTCTTATCTCGTCACGCGAGGATGAAATTTCGCGTAATTTCAGAGACAGGAGAGCACGAGCTCGATTTATACAAGCCGGATCGAATAACCTAAGCGTGTTTTAAGTTGTTGAGGTGTCAAGATCCAAGTATTTGACCTTGACGGGCGGATTCTTGTGGTGATGTTTGTGTCTGCTGCTACCCACGTGTGCGGGTACGGAATTTTCCGTCTTTGCTCCTGACGACTCGGTTGCTTGAGTCGCGCCATTCTCATCTGGTGTAATCTCGCCCGTGCCAGCAAGAGCCGCCTGCCCGATGGCTTCAAGCAAGTAAGCTAGCTGGTAGCCGGGGAGTTTTTTGGTGATACCGCTTCGTTCGAGCGTGGTGAATTCAAGCCAGTTGTTGGTGAGATCCCCCTTGATGAGATAAAGAGTGCGCAAGGTGCCGCGCCCGCGCACTGCAACAGCCGTCATGGTTTGTAGCGCGTTGTAGTCATTAACAGGAACGCCAATCTTTTCGTACCATTCAGGAATATTCTTCACACCCTCGTCAGCAAAGAATTGCTTAATTTCTCCTGAGGTGGAGAGAGGATAGGACGGGATGTCGTAGCCCTGGCTTTTGGCGTAATGATACACATAGCGCGATGCATTTCCCACCTGCACGCGATCCCCCAACACGAGCGCTGCAAGCGGAACCAACCTATACAAATTCAAATATCCACTCTCATGCTCGGCGCGCATGTACTCCATAAGCATGTCAAATGCCCGATCCGTCGCAATGCGCGCCGCCTCCACGAGCGCCTCAGGCGTCTGCGGTTCTTGTGTTTGGTTTGACGGACGCTTGCGCTGAGCAGCCTTTGTCGCGTTGATTTGTTCTTGGGTGGGACGTTCTGGCCCGAGCGGGTTGAGATTGTAGTTAATGGCCATGAGGTATCATCCTCTCATTTTTGCACCCATTTTTGCCTTCATTGTTGCACTCATTTTGAGTGGTGGTATTAGAGTGTGAGCGAATAAACATGTCCGGCTCCATAGAGTTTACCAAAGAGGTATTTATTGGATGCAGCTTCATCAGTCACATATACCTGACCATCTTCACTCTCGATGCCTTCAAGCATAGGAGGCGCTAATACATCATTGGTGAGGCTTGTGTTGTCGAGGCAATAGAGCGGTACGTCAACCCCATCGGCAAGATAAGTACCTGTTTGGACAAGATTATCCTGGCTATAAACATAGAGGTGTGAGCTATTCGCGCCAAACGATTGACTCAGTACGATCTCGCCTGACTCGGTCTGGCAGGTACCCTGGATCATACCGGGAATAGAATAGACGGCAGCGGGTACGCGCGCGAACCCGTAGGGTTGCGTTGTATCCTGCGGATAACTGTACATTACGGCGGGATTCTCAGTGCCATCAGGCGTAGTGATGTGCATGGCGGCAGGCGTTTCGTAGTCACCGGGGTGATAGAAAACCCCTAAATAAAGAGCGTCGTTTTCGATATTCATAAATGCAGGACTGAAGTCAAGATTGATGCGGTCGAGCGCAACTACAGTGTCTCCTTCTTGTGCGGCAGCTAAAGCGTTTGTGTCAAAAACGAGGAAGCTTTGTTCAGCTGCGAGAAAAGCATACTGATCAGTGGTAGTGATGGCTGATCCATGGTCGGTGTAGGGTGTGCCATCGGGATTTGCGAGCTGAATTTTAGTTACGGTGTACGCGCTTTCTGTGGTGTTAGTTTTTGCATTGTTGGTCACGTTATTCGTCACGTTATTCGTCACGTTGTTTATTGCATCGTTGATCCTTTTATAAAGGGGCGATGGGCTTCCGTCATTCATATAGCCACTAAAGAACCAGATATCTTCCGAATCCAGATAGTCGAGATCTTGGGGAATGAAGCCGTTGTTGATACCGGGGATTTCAAACTGTTTTTCAGCCTGGTCATAAAAGGTAGCATACGTGGTATTCACATAGATATTAATAGCTGCCACAATCGCGATAAACAGTCCCATGAGGACAAGAACGATGATTCCGACAATGCGAGACCCTTTGTGTTCCATGGCAAACTCCTATCTTACTTAGTGGTTATGCTAGTGGTATTTGTCAAGTACACGTGCGGCAAGTATGAAGTGCAACGGACGTGTTACAAAATTTCATCAAGGTTTTTACTTACGGGTGGCTTGGCCCCATCGCCTTATAAAACGAGGCTAGACTGAAAACAACTCAAGAATAAAGGGGGAGATTATTATGGCTGATCCGGTAAAAGTAACACCTGAACAGGCTGATGAGATTTTGGAAGTGGAACATCCTGTATTGGTTGACGTGCGTCCTGAGGGATTATATGAAGGAGGTCATTTGCCTGGCGCGATTAATGTTCCGTGGGATCAGATTGACAAGGAGCGCGCGGCAAAGATTGCAAGTGAGACAGATAAGCCGATTATGGTGTATTGCCAAAGTGGCATGCACAGTGCAAATGCGAGCAAGAAGCTGACTGATTTGGGATACACCAAGGTCTATGACATGCAGGGCGGCATCGAAAACTACAAGGGCTCTATCGTTAAGGATTAAAGCGCAATTATAGGAACACGAATATCGTGTGTTTCAACCGGCACCTCATTGACCTCTTGCTCTGCAAAAGCAACAGCGGCGATGCGGGTGCCGTCTTGTATCTGGGTGAGGTATCGGTCGTAATTACCGCCGCCGTATCCAAGGCGGTTGCCGTACTTGTCATAGGCAACAAGGGGAACCACAATCATAGTAAGATCGCGCGCGCGTACGTAGGGAAAGTCGACCAAGCTTAGATCATGATGATAGTAGGTCTTAAGCGGGTTTGCTAAAAAACTTTCAGGTGCTTTTACTTGATGAGTTGGCGTTGTGGGTTCAGCGATATATTGCCCTGATCCGTCGACCTGCATGATAGATTCGTAGGTCGTCTGATCCACGATGCGCATTTCCATAGTTTGCGTCGTCGCATTGTCGCTTTGTGCGTCTTTTACCAGAACGGGGAACGCGACTGAGCATCCCTTTTCGTAGGCGTTCTCAATAAAGTCGTGGAGCTGCACTTCGTCAGGAAATGCGGAATAGACGGCAATAATAGTATGCGATGGGTCGCGGTCGGTGAGCATCAGTGTCATATCAAGCGACTGGATCAGCTGTTTGCAAATTTCTGCAGATTTATGGGCGCGATAGGCTTCATCAAGGTTGTGACGGATTGCTATAACCTCGCGGCGTAAAGCGGTGCGTTTTTCTACATCAGGGACGTCTGCCATGAAGTGTCCTTCCTACCCAATTCTAACTGCTAGCCAATCCCAAAGATTTGCATAATCAAACATATAATCGATAAAATTCCTACCACCACAATGGTGATGTAGAGCAATCCGCGCGTCACGAGAGGTACGGTATGGGCTCCCATCATACGTTTGTCGGTGCAGATGGTGGCCATAAAGATGAGGAGCACCGGCAAAATTACGCCATTCACAAACTGTGCGGTGAGCATAATGCCCATCAAATTGAGTCCAGGAATCACAATGACGATCGCGCTCATGACAATAGTCGCAGTAAAAATACCTTTGAAAATAGGTGCTTCTTTCCACGAGAAGTTCACACCTGCTTCCCAGCCAAATGCCTCGCAAATCACAAATGAGGTGGTGAGGGGCAAAACGCAAGCAGCAAGAAGTGAGGCGGCGATGAGACCCACGGCAAAGAGCGCTTCTGCGTACTGTCCGGCAAAGGGGGCGAGAGCAGCGGCTGCATCAGCAGCTGATTCGATTTCGATACCTTGAGGATAGAGTACAGAGCCTGTGGTTACGATAATAAACCATGCCACAATGCAGGCAACCACAGCGCCGGTGATGGCATCAATGCGCTGATAAAAAAGTTCTTTAACCTCCACACCTTTTTCAACCACCGAAGACTGGGTATAAAACATCATCCAGGGCGCAATGGTGGTACCGACCATGGCAACCGTTAAGGACAAGAAGTTCTGATCGAGAAGCGCTTCGGGTATTACGGTATGAATCAGCGCGAGATTCCAGTTGGGTTGACACATAAATGCCGCAATAATGTAGGAGATAAAGACAAAGCTAAGTGCCAAAAAAACATTTTGAACGCGCTTGTAACTACCGCCCACGATAAGTCCCCACACCGCCGCGGCAGCAATAGGAACGCTAATCCAGCGTGGTACCCCAAACATTTCCATACCTGAGGCAATACCAGCAAACTCAGAGAAGGTGGTTGCGACGTTACCGATAAGGAGTGCAAGCATAGCGAGGGCGGTAAGGCGGATACCAAAGCGCTCACGAATAAGGGCTGCAAAGCCTTTGCCCGTGACAGCACCCATGCGCGTTGCCGTGGTTTGTACTACCACAAGCAAGATACACATGACGGGAATAACCCAAAGTGTTAGGTAACCAAACTTCGCGCCTACGGTAGAGTAGGTTGAAATACCGCCTGCATCATTGCCGGCCATAGCGGTCACAATGCCGGGACCCATCGCCATTAAAATAAGCAAGAGTTTGGAACGTTTTTTAAGCGGTGCTTCAGACGATGCGTTAGGGCTGACGCTCGCTGAAACGACGGTATTGGACGTATCGTGTGTGGCTTTTTCTAGTTTTGTTTTGGACACCATCATGGTCGATACTCCGGAATTCCTAATTGCCGACCAGATGGAGAATGAGATAGGTGTAGGGGATGAGAAGCACCGCAAAGCAGAGCGTAGTTACGGCAAGTTGTACGCCTGAGATATGAAGCTTGTGCTCCTCGGCATCATCTTCAATAACATCGAGCGCGTCGTCAACCGTGACAATACCCAGCATGACACCCGCCTCATCAATAACCGGAATAGCAAGTAAGTCATACTTGGAGATGTCAGCGGCAACCTCTTCTTCCTTTTCTTCAGGAAGCGCGGTGATGAGTTCATCAAACATAATGTCTTCAAGGGGCGTATTTTTGGGCGCCAGTACAAGCGTGCGCAAAGACAGCACACCCACGAGTTTGTCATAGGGGTCAAGTACGTAGACATAGCTTACGGTGGGGTGATCTTCATCAAGGGCACGCAGGGCATCTACCGTTTGCTCAACCGTGTCGGTGGTGTGCATAGCCACATATTGAGTGGTCATCAAGCCGCCTGCAGTATCATCCTTATAACCGAGCAGTTTGCGAATATCAGCCGCATCTTCCACACCCATCAAGCGCAGAAGGGTTTCTGCTTTTTCATAGGGGAGGTCGCCAACGATGTCGGCTGCATCGTCTGGATCCATGTCACCTAAGAGGCGTGATGCACGTGCCTCATCCAAATCCGCAATAATGTCGGCCTGGAATTCATCTTCCATTTCAGAGATGGCGTCACCTGCTTGTGCGTCATCCAAGTGCTTAAACACATTGGCGCGCTGCTGCGGATCGAGCTGCTCCAAAATGTCGGCGACGTCCGCGGGGTGCAGTTCCTCTAAGCGGGTATGTGTGACGGAAAGCTGCACCTCGGACAAGTCGCGATCCAACAAGTCCATATAATTCCAGGCGATGAGCTTCTCGTCGATGTGCTTGCCAAATAAGTGCGCTATTTTGGTGGCAGCTTTTTCAAGGAGAGGATGAAGACCGCGCAAAATGCCACGCATGCCCACTTCAGCACCAAGGAGGCGTAGCTGATTGCCAGACTGCGAGAGTTTTAAGTCATTTACGCGTACAACCTTCATGCCTTGCGTGTCAACAATCTGACGGTCAAGGAGATCACGAGCCAAGAGAACTTCGTCTGGTTGGAGATAGGAGAAGCGAATATCTTCCTTGTCGACCTTAAGGCGGATACCTTCTTCATCAAAGTCGCCGACGTACTTGCGCCAAGAGATCATAAAGGGCACTTTGCCCGGACCGGTAAAGGCGAGCGAGGTGATGCGTGGGAAAACCTCGCCTGTTTGGATGGCAAGGTCTGAGATAGTACCCAGTTTTTCTCCGTTAACATCAACGACCGGCTCGCCGATCATTTGTGATAAGTAAAGCATATTCCTCCGAATCTGCAGATCCGCGTATGCTATGTGCTTAGACGTTGCCCAGTACAACACGCTTACGTAATAAGGGCGCTAGGCCGCAAGCAGACATGCAGCCAAAGACAGGCGTGCACAACGACACACCCCATCGGCATTACATCATACATAAAGCAGCGTCAAAGCAAATGCAAAACGAAATCCGCTTCGTCGCGTCGCAGTGTTCCTTCAACTGCGCGGCGCGATGCGGAGGCAGATGAAGGGTTACAATCGGTGAGGTTTCGGTTTTCGAACCTTCAAGTGTTTCCTTCCATAATACGAATACGCATTCAAACAAGCCCGCGTTCCACACCGGGGTGGTGCTTGAACGCTTTAATTTTACTGGATTGCGTAAGAGTTGCTGTGAGAAAACTTGTAAAGGGGTGGCGATGAGGTGACGCATACCGTTGTAATGGGGAGCGGCTGTCACGTAAGGGTGAGCAAAAAGTCTTAAAATGCGCCGCCAGGGGTATAGATAAAACGAGGCTCGACGATACGTTTGCGTACAAATCTCATCGTCTCGTCTTCTCCTTTTTCAGCCAAAAGCGAAAGAAGCGCATAAAGAAATGCAGCTGACTCCGGATTCATGGGCAAGTTGCCAAAGGAGAGCTCGAGCTCAAAATATTCAAGTGGGCAAGAGTCGTTGTAGTCTTTGCCCTTGTAGACTTTGGAAGCAGCGATGCGATCGCACATCATTTCAACCATATAGCGCGTCGGAATGGGAACACCGTAGAGCGTGCCATCGCCACCTTCGCGCATGTCAGTCCAGTATTCATAATGATGTGGATTGCGTCCTTTGTGATGCATCCAGCCTTCAGAAAAACCTTTGTCATGACGCTCTGCTGCGTTAGGGGAACGATCACCCTGGAAATAGTGGGCGCCAACGCTAAATTCAGTGGGTGAATACTTGGAGAGGTCATGAGTGAGACCTTGCCAGGGAAGACCAGCCTTTGCGCAGAGTTCAAACACGAGTGCTTTGTGTTTGGTGATCGTTGCGAAATGATGCAGCGTATTTGAGAGAAGCTGCTCGCGGCTGATATGTCTGTTTTGGTATTCCATGGGCTTCATTATACGAGAAACAACAAAAGAAACCTGTGTAGACTCTGCAAGTTTTTATCACGATCATTACTTCATCATTCTCCATCATTTTGCGTTCCAGACTGAGCTCGAAAAGTATTCAGGTTTCATTCAGGCCGCTTTCAAATTGCTGTGAGAAAACGTGAACATACTTTGATTAGAGATAAAAGTTCTTATAAAGAAGAAAAATACTAAAAAGTATTTTATAATAAATACTATAGGGAGCCGCTATGGTAAAAAGAAGGGACTTGGTCAAAGAATTAGTCGATGCTGGTTTTATTAATAAAGGCGGAACTAATCACGAAGTTTTTATAAAACCTGGTTTTAGAACTACGGTTCCCAGACATAGAGAAATTGATGAAAACCTTGCGCGTCAAATCAGAAAGCAAGCGGGACTACTATAACAAAACTCCGATAGTTGAATAAAAGACCTGATAAGACTGGAGTAGACATGTTGCATGTATATGAGTTTGAATTATTTAAAGACGGCGATATGTATTTAGCTTTTCCTTATGATATGGCCGGTGGAACTCAAGGAAAAACCATAGAAGAAGTTTGTCGTATGGCAGCTGATTGGCTTCAAACCGAAATGGAATACAGGGATATGGATGGGGAAGATTTCCCTGAGGCCACGTTTGGAAATAAACCTAAACATGGTGGGCAAACACTCATTGTTGCAGTTAATGCTGGTAAAGATACCGTGAAAAAAGTATCAGCTTCAGATGCCGCCAGAATGCTAGGCGTAACGCCGGGACGAGTAACACAAATGATAACAGCAGGATACTTACATGCATTTAAAGAAGGTCATAAGACTTGGGTGACGGTTGATAGTATTAATGCGCGTCTTGCTGAAAAACCAAAAGCGGGTCGTCCTCGCAAGCTGGCTGTGTAAATTTTGTCTCAAGAGAAATGTGATAGCTGAATAGACATGTCATAGGTATGTTATAGAAAAACAGTAGAACTTTGTGACCATAGACCGTTAAGCGTGATAAAGAACCAATCGCCTGTCATTTTTCTCGCTTTTACTCTATTTGTTAAATAGTATTTGACTTCTTTTTCCATTGTTGTATTATTTCTCTTGCTGAAAAACGCGCCGTTACCTCAGCTGGATAGAGGGACTGACTACGAATCAGTACGTCGGGGGTTCGAATCCCTCACGGCGCACCATCTAAAACTTCCCCGTTTTGCCTGATCAAAGCGGGTTTTTTGTTTTATATCTCCAATTTAAAATGCTAATGGTAGGTGCTACCCGAAAGGCACTTCTGATAAGACATCAGGCAACAAATGCGCGACAAGAGTGCAACCAGTAATCTATCTGCAATAACTCTTTAGTATGATGGCTCCACAAGATAAGACATGCAATGTATGAAGATAGGAGCCTCATATGAATTTACTTGAAGGTAAAGTTGCTATTATTACTGGTGGTACGCGCGGTATTGGCTTTGGTATTGCTCATAAGTTTTTAGAGAATGGTGCCAAGGTTGCAATTTGTGGATCACGCCAGGAGACCGTTGATACAGCACTCGCAAAGTTTGCTGAAATCAATCCTGATTATCCGGTTATGGGCATCACCCCAAAACTTACCGATCCTGAGTCGATTACTGCTGAGTTTGCCAAAGTTGTTGAGACGTTTGGTCGCCTTGATATTTTGGGTAACAACGCAGGTAAAGAATCACGCACACACTTGCTTGATTACACTCCTGAAGAGCTCCAAAGCATCATGGATTTGAATGTACTTTCGGTCTTTTATACCTGCCAGGTTGCGGTCAGCATTTTCCGTGAGCAGGGCGATGGCGGCTGTATTATCAATACCTCATCAATGGTGTCTCGCTATGGTCAGCCTTCCGGTTCTGCGTACCCAACTTCAAAGTTTGCGGTTAATGGTTTGACTTTGTCGCTTGCTCGCGAGCTTGCTCCTGATCATATCCGCGTGAATGCAGTTGCGCCTGGCGTTACCCACACCGACATGGTTGACGGTTTGCCTGATGAGATTATCAAGCCATTGATTGCTTCAATCCCGCTTGGTCGCATGGCTGAGCCCGAGGACATTGCTAATGCGTATCTCTATCTCGCAAGTGATTTGGCAAGCTATGTCTCTGGTATCGTTCTTCCTGTTGATGGGCTTGCTCGTTCATAGCGTTTATAAGTAAAAGTTTGGCGATGGGGCGCCAATGGAGTGCCGATGGGATGGTGTTTGCTGCTCCGCGCATTACTTGCGCACAAACCCCATCGCCACCTTCTGAAATTTGAATATCTTGTGAGTTCTTCTGAGATAACCTATGTGTCTCATTGACAGATTTTTCGCGCTTATTAGAATCAGATTTAGCACTCTCGGCTTGGGAGTGCTAATTTTTGATACAGAAATTTGATACAGAAATTTGATACAGAATTTGCGACTGAATTAAGTCGCACCCAATAGTGCGTGAACAATGCCAGTAGTGCTGACACATAAAAGAAAGGACATACATGAGAAAATTTAAAACCGAAAGCAAACGCTTACTTGATCTGATGATCAATTCAATTTATACCAATCGCGAGATTTTCTTGCGTGAGTTGATTTCTAACGCATCGGACGCGGTAGATAAGCTCTACTTCAAATCGCTCACGGATCCCGAGATTACCATTTCAAAAGATGATCTCAATATCCAAGTTACGGCTGATAAAAACGCACGCACGTTAACCATTGCAGATACCGGCCTTGGTATGACCGCTGAAGAGTTGGAGAAGAACTTAGGCACCATTGCGCACTCCGGAAGCTTGGAGTTCAAGACTGACAATGCTGAGTCTCAGGGTGATGCAGTTGATATCATCGGTCAGTTTGGTGTGGGCTTCTACTCTGCGTTCATGGTGGCAAAAAAAGTCACCGTGATTTCGCGCGCCTACGGATCCGATGAGGCGTTCAAGTGGGAGAGCAACGGCATTGATGGTTATACGGTGTCTCCGGCTGAAAAGGCAACGCATGGTACTGAGGTTATTCTTGAGCTCAAGGATAACACCGAGGAAGAGAATTACGACACCTACCTTGAGACCTCCACGCTCAAAAATCTCATCAAGCGTTATAGCAACTATGTGCGCTATCCAATTTTAATGGAGGTTGAGACCACGCGTGCACTCCCTAAGCCTGAAGATGCAGGGGACGATTGGAAGCCAGAATACGAGACTGTTGAGGAAATCCAAACAATAAACTCGATGATTCCTATCTGGAAGCGTCGCAAGTCCGAAGTTTCCCAAGAGGAGTACAACGAGTTCTATAAAACGGACTTCCACGACTTTATGGATCCAGCTCGTACGATGTCGGTACATGCGGAAGGCGCTCTTTCTTACGACGCGCTCATGTTTATCCCATCGCATGCTCCCTATGATCTCTACACCAAAGACTATAAGAAGGGCTTGGCGCTCTATTCCTCAAACGTGCTCATTATGGAGAAGTGTGAGGAGCTTTTGCCTGACCACTACAATTTTGTCCGTGGCGTGGTTGACAGCCAGGATCTCACGCTCAACATTTCGCGCGAGACGCTCCAGCATAACTCGCAGCTTCGCGCCATTGCACGCCGTCTCGAGAAGAAAATCCACGGTGATCTCGTTGATTATCTGGCCAAAGATCGCGAAGGATACGAGAAGTTCTTTGAGAACTTTGGCCGCGGTTTGAAATATGGCATTTACACGAGCTACGGTATGGAGAAGGGCAACCTGGCAGAGCTTCTGCTCTTCTATTCGGCCAAGCAGCAAAAGATGGTGACGCTCGCGGAGTACATCGACGCCGCTCCTGCGGATCAGAAGGCAATCTATTATGCGGCTGGCGAGTCGGTTGATCGTTTGGCTAAGATGCCTATCGTCAAGAGTGTGATGGATAAAGGTTACGATGTGCTGCTCTGCACGCAAGACGTTGACGAGTTTTGCATGATGGCCATGCAGGATTACACGGTCGATGTGCCAGCCGCAGCTGACGGCACGGATGGCGCAAGCGACGCAACCGAGTCCAAGACCTATCTTTTCCAAAATGTTGCAGGCGGCGATCTCGATCTTGAAACTGAGGATGAGAAGAGCGCTGCTGAGGCAATCACCAAGGATAACGAGGAGCTCTTTGCTGCGATGCGTGATGCACTTGATGGCAAAGTGGTGCGTGTTGCGGTGTCCGCTCGTTTGACTGAGGCACCGGCTTGCGTTGTCGCGGACGGTCCCATCAGTCTTGAGATGGAAAAGATCATGGCTATGACACCAGATGGTCAGGACGTTAAGAGTGATCGTGTGCTCGAGATTAATCCTCATCACCCCATCTTTGAGGTACTCAAGACGGCGCAAATTGAAGGCGATGCGGCTAAAGTCGCACAGTACACTTCCATTTTGTATGACCAGGCTTTGATCACGGAGGGCTTACCTATTGATGACCC
Source organism: uncultured Eggerthella sp. (assembly GCA_900542265.1). Taxonomy (GTDB): domain Bacteria; phylum Actinomycetota; class Coriobacteriia; order Coriobacteriales; family Eggerthellaceae; genus Anaerotardibacter. The sequence continues at coordinate 12,893 of UQML01000017.1, forward strand.
CATCGCTTATGCGCAAGCAGTCTGTGACCTCATGAAATAGACGTGACGCTTAGGCGACGCTTTGGACGCGATCCTGGATGCGTCTTACAACCCTATTGCAATTCTGCAGGAGCGCACTCGGTTTCGGGTGCGCTCCTTTATAATTATGCGTTACATTACAATGCTACAACGCGGTATTTAACGCTGCGTTGCGAGTCGTCAATGCTTGGAGTATCAAATATGTGGTGCAGTTTTGCAAGAGCATCATATGAAGAGGTGCAATGAATCCGTTAGAACTATTACGCCAGCCCGCCTTTGCCGATGTAAAAACTATCGGTATTCCGCGTGGGCTGCTCTATTATCGCTATGCCACTTTGTGGTGTACGTTTTTTGAAGAGCTCGGCCGTCGGGTTGTGGTGAGTAGTCCGACTGATCGCGCTATCCTAGAAGCGGGCGATCATCGCTCGGTCGATGAATGTTGCCTTGCATCAAAGATTTACATGGGCCATGTTGAGGCGCTTCTTCAAGACGATGAGGTTGACGCAATTTTTATCCCCTCGGTTGACAATCTGGGTCATAACGACAGTTTTTGTACTAAATTTCAAGCGTTACCTGACCTGGTTTCTAATACCTTTGCGACAGGAACAAGTAATCCAACGGATGCGTTTACGGTACAGCCTGTGATGGCGCGTATTGGAGGGGGATCTGCCCCAAGCAAAAAACCTCTGAGAATTCTTTCTGCAGAAATCGACGTGGAAGACACCAAAATTTCTGAGTCTGAAGCGTTTCTTTCTCTTGGCCAGCAGCTAGGAGCTACAAAAAAAACAGGCGAAAGCTGCCTATAAAGCTGCCATTAAAGCTCAGACAAAAGAGGACAAAATCATGGGTGCGGCACTCAAGGATACGCTTGAAACCATTAACAAGCTTCCTGCTGATGAACAGCCCCTCAAAATTTTGCTTGTGGCACACCCTTACGTGTTGCATGATGCTTATATCGGAGATCCCATTAAAGAAATGCTCGAGGAGTGTGGGGCGGTGGCGCTTTGTGCTGATCAATATGATCGGGAAAAAGCGCGTAGGGTAAGCGATGAGTTTTCCGACACTCTGCCTTGGGTGGTTAATCGTGAGTTAATCGGAGCGATTCTCTCGCTCTATGATCAGATCGACGGCATTGTTCTCATGAGTGCATTTCCGTGTGGTCCTGATTCTATGACTAATGATGCTATTGTGCGCTTTATTAAGGGTAAGCCTATTTTATCTCTTACGGTTGATGCGCAATCAGGGCTCGCAGGACTAGAGACGCGTGTTGAGAGTTTTGTGGATATCCTCGGATACCAGCGTAAAGGAGGGTATATCCATGAGTGAACAACATCCCGATAATAATTCTGGTAATAACTCCAGTAATAATCCTGGCAACAACTCTCATATGGGTAATAAACGCCTCGACTTCTCCGCTATGCGCCGTGATGCCATTGATACCTTGAAGCATCACTATGATGATATTCGTTCGGCTGTCGTTTCGATCCAACCAGGTGAACCGCGGGGTTTGCGGCCGTCTTTGCGCGGTGCAAAAGACGCAAATGTCCCATCGGAAACAGAACAAAAAGGAGATAAAAAGAGCAAGAAGGTACAGAAGAGGTCCGAAAAGACGCAAAAACATGCGTTTAAAGGGACGTTTGCGGATAAACGTCATTCGACTAAAAAAGTGGCGTTTATGCGTTATAGCTATTATGATATCGCGTTCAAATATTTTGTAGAGCAGGTACTCAACGCTGAGTTTGTACAGCTGCCTGAGGCGACGCGGCGCACGCTTGAACTGGGGACACTTAATTCAACAGATTATGTTTGTGCGCCGTTTAAGCACATTTTGGGTGATTACATTGAGGCGCTTGAACACGGCGCTGATGTGCTTGTGCAGTTTGCTGGTCCGTGTCGTTTGGGGTATTACGGCGAACTCCAAGAGGCTATTTTGCATGATATGGGCTATGACTTTACCATGCTCAATTTTGCGACGGTAATTGATGAGCCACCTACGGAACTCATCACTATTTGTAAAGAGAAAATAAATCCCCATCTCTCGATTCCTGAAGGCGTCAAACAATTTTTAGTACTTCTCCATATGCTTGAGGTGCTTGATTCTTACAACGATCTCTATTTGGCGCAAGCAGGATTTGAAGTACAAAAAGGATCGTTTGCGCGAGCGCGCGATGTGTTTTTTGCAGATATGCGCGCAGCAACTAATAAAGCAGAGATTGATCGTGCCTATGAGCAGGCAAAACTTGCTCTTAAAGCAATTCCAGTGCATCAACCGGTGGATCCTATCCGAGTGGGGATTGTAGGCGAATACTTTACCGCAGCTGATGCGCACAGCAATTTGTTTATTGAGGACAAGCTTATCGATATGGGCGTGAGTGTGGCGCGCAAGATGAATATGACCAATCGCAATTTGCACTATAACGAGCCTAATTTGCGCCGCAGTGTGGCAGAATATGTGCAATTTGATATGGGTCCCACTTCAACGCTCACGCTTGCGGCGACTAAGCAGTATATAGAAGAAGGATACGATGGGGTAATTCATCTCAAGAGCGCAGGATGTACGCCCGAGATTGACGTGATGCCGGTATTGCAGAAAATGAGTCGCGATTATGGCGTACCTATTTTGTATTTGAGCTATGATTCGCAAACATCGGATACGGGATTAGATACGCGCCTCGAGGCGTTTTATGACATGATCGCCATGCGTAAGGCACGTTAACAAAAGAGGTCGCTGTGCGCGATGGATAGCTACAAGCAATAACAAACAATGGTAAATAACCACGACTGATAGACCAAAGTGAGGCAGACATGGAAAAGGCGTTTTTGGGAATTGATATTGGATCAATCTCGACCAAAGGCGTAGTGATTGATGAGACGGGAACCATTATGGCGCGTTCTTATCTTTGGACTGAAGGTAATCCAACCGATGCTACCCGTCGTGTCGTGGAAGATCTCAAAAAACAAATGGAAGATACAGGTCAGTTTGACACCTATGAAGTGATGGCAGTGGGTACAACGGGATCTGCGCGAAGGCTTGTGGGCGCTGTTCTTGATGCAGCGGTTATTAAAAATGAGATTACGGCACATGCGGTAGGTACTACACATCTTCATCCCGATGTACGTACGATCTTAGAGATAGGTGGTCAGGACTCCAAGATTATTTGTATTGAAGGTGGCGTTGCAACTGATTATGCCATGAACACGCTGTGTGCAGCAGGAACGGGCTCGTTTTTGTCGAGTCAGGCTCATCGCCTTGGTGTTGAAGTTGAAGACTTTGGGGCGATTGCGCTTACCTCTAAAAAACCTGCTAACATTGCGGCCCGTTGTACGGTATTTGCTGAGTCTGATTTGGTGCATAAGCTCCAGGTGGGATACCCGCGCGAGGATGTTATTGCAGGTCTATGTAGAGCGGTCGCTACCAATTACCTTAATAATGTTGGAAAGGGCAAGCGTATTGTGGAGCCTGTGGTATTCCAAGGCGGCGTGTCCAAAAATATTGGTGTGGTGAAAGCCTTTGAAGACGCGCTTGGTGCACCCGTACTTGTGGATCCTGACGGACACCTGATGGGAGCTTATGGCGCTGCCCTTCTTGCAGCTGATTCACCTTCAGCTACATGGCATCCCTTCGCGTTTGATATTAGTGATTTTGAATTTATAACGCGAGAAGTAGTATGTCAAAAATGCGCCAATCATTGTGAGATTGTATGTGTATATAAAGACGATGAGTTGATTGATTCCTGGGGCAATCGTTGCGATAAAGGCGCAATTCGCATCAAAAAGAAGTAGCCGTTGTTACATTCTTAAAACCAATCAAACCAATAACTAAATAGCTTTTGTCACTATGGGAAGAGATTATTCTTAATTATCTCTTGCATAATTAGTGCTAAATAGTAACATAACGTGTTACATAACATGTTATGTAACACGTTATGTAAAAAGGAGAGAAAAGAAAAATCAATAAAGGGGGAACTATGAACGCCGAAAAAGGACGAGTGATTGTAGTTACGGGGGCGGCAAAGCCTGATGGAATCGGCGCAAAAACATGTCAAACCTTTATTGATAAAGAGCCTAATTGCCACCTGGTTGTTCTTGATATTCTTGACGACCGCGTTGTTGAGTGGGCAGAAGGCTACCCTAACGTAACGTATCTTCATACTGATGTTGCTTCTAAAGAGAGCGTTATTGCCGCTAGGGATTACATCATGGAACATTTTGGTGCAATTGATGTATTGGTCTGCGGATCCGCTTATCAAGGTGCAGGGAGTCTTCCTTTGGCTGAGCTTTCTGAAGAAAGCTGGAAGGCATGCATCGACGTAAACCTTACGGGAACATTTTTTTGTTGCCAAGTATTGGGTGGCTGCATGCTTGATAGGGGTGGGGTGATAGTCAATATTGCTTCTATGGGTGGCGTAAATCCTATCTTTATTTCAGGATCATATTCGCCTTCAAAAGCGGGTGTGATTATGCTCTCGAAACAGCTCGCTGGCGAGTGGGGGCCGCGTGGAGTTCGTGTTAATGTTGTGGCTCCTGGACATACCTATACCGACATCAATCGCGAGCGTATTGATAAGCCGGGTGCTCGCGAGAAACGCAATGCTATGACACCTTTAGGTCGTGTTGGCGTTCCTGCAGATCAGGCCAATGCAATTTACTTTTTAGCAAGCCCTGAAGCTGATTACATAACTGGTTCAGTTCTTTTGGTTGATGGCGGTATGACCATCAATACGCTTGCTCCTCTTATGACGGCATTTTAAAGGGACGGTATTGAGGTAGTGCCATGGCAGTGCAAACATTTCATACCCTTCTTTCTCCCATCCAAGTGGGCAATCGTGTTCTTAAAAACCGCATTGTTAAAACCGCGGCGGGGTCACGGTATTGGTCTCAAGATGGTTTTGTGACAGAACGGGTCAAAGCGCTTTTTGATCACATTAGTGCAGGCGGCGCTGCTATGGTCTCGGTTGATACGATGTCCTTTATGCCGTGGGGTGATGCAAAATTTACCATGGGTGGAGTATGGGATGATAAGTTTTTACCGGGTCTTACAGAGTTAGTAGATCTCGTTCATGCTAATGGTGCGCTTATTATTGCTCAGCTTCATCACGCAGGTCCTGCTGATGTGATTGATCCTGTTGGTCCTTCGCGTTTAACAGAAGAAGAGATGCCTCTTAATGACCCAATTCCTCGAGAGCTTTCTGTGGAAGAAATAGCGTCTATGAAGCAACACTATTTTGAAGCAGTTAAACGACTGGTAAAAGCTGGATTTGATGGTATCGAAGTACATGCTGCTCATAGCTATTTTATGGCGAGTTTTTTAACGCGGGTCTGGAATAAGCGGCATGATCAATATGGTATTGATTCGTTTGAAAACAGAACGCGTCTTGCGCGAGAGATTATGCAAGGAGTGCGCGCAATTGTGCCCGAGAACTTCTTGATGGGGGTTCGCTTTAATGGCATAGAGTTTGGTAATGAACGAGCTCTCACCATTCCAGAAGCGCAAGAGATAGCCAAGTTATTTGAAGCCGAAGGCGTAGATTATATGTCTATCACTGGAGAAGGATTTGGGAAGATTCCTTCTCCTATGCTGTATTTGCCTGCTGATTATTTTCCTTATCCAGAACCTGATCCGTTCATGAAACCCTATATTAAAGATTTTGAAGGCGATGGCGTTCTCATTCCAGCTGCATCTGCGATTAAAGAAGTGGTCAGTGTGCCGGTGATTTGCGTTGGTCGTCTTGATGAAAACAAGGCTGAGAAAGTGCTTTCAGAGGGTAAGGCTGATATAGCAGGATTCAATCGTGCGCTTTGGGCTGATCCGGATATGCCGCGCAAACTTCAAGAAGGGCGGATTGATGAAATCCGCCACTGCAATCGTTGTGCAACATGCGAAGGTGGTGGAAAGATTGGAACGATGGGTCCGCGCACCTGTCGTGTTAATCCAGCACTTGGTAACTACGATATGGACATTAGCCCTGCTAAAACCAAGAAAAAAGTTATGGTTATTGGCGGAGGACCTGCTGGTATGGAAGCGGCTTGCAGCGCGGCGCTCTGTGGTCATGTGGTGTCACTTTTTGAACAATCAAGTCAATTAGGTGGGCATCTTCCCCTAGCGGCAATGATTAAGGGAACATATCTCGACAATGTAACGTACCTTTATCAATACTTGACCACTATGGTTAAGAAGCTACCTATTACGGTACATGTACGAACTCACGTAACCCTTGAAACAGTGAGATCATTCAACCCTGATGCAATTATTGTTGCGACAGGTGGACGCTATGATGTAGCCTCTATTCCAGGGGAAACGCGCAAAAATCATACATCAGTCAACATCTTACAACAGCAAGCAGAGATTCCTTTGCGTATCTTGGGCGGCCATCTTGTGAATAAGGTTACTGAGCGCGTTTTGCCTGGGGTGGGTAAAAATGTGGTGGTAGTCGGGACAGGGATAGCGGGTCTCCAAGGCGCTCTTTGGCTAAAAAAGCGAGAAAGAGCTGTCACTATTGTGGGGTCGGAATCGCAAATTGCCCCCGAGATGCCTCCGCGATACAGAAATCGGTTACTTCCTTGGTTTGATTCTCATGATGTCGACATCATGAGTGATGTTCTTTCGCTGAAATTGAAAGACAAACATCTTGAGGTCAATCAGACTTCCGCTGTTGAAAACTCTCAAGAGTACATAAGGGAGTCTGAAGCAGGGGAAGAAACAAAGCGTGTTCTTGACTGCGATACCGCTATGAGTCTGCCAAGAATGCAAGCTGATGAAGATCTTTGTAACCAATTAAAGCAAGCAGGATATGAAGTATATGCTGCTGGATCAGTCCGTGGCGAGGAGAACGATGGGCTTATTGTTGACGCTATCAAAGAGGGGCGTCAGGCGGCTTTATTGCTTTAAAAGAGCCGTGACGTAGTAAAGGTTCCATCCTGCTTTTAGGGTGAAATTTTAAAAATGTAGGGGATTAGAGAGGAAAAGAAGAGGAGGGGAGCAGTAGTGGAAAAAGTAGTAACAGGTAATAACCAAAAGCAAGCTAGTACCACAATGACTGTCATAAAGTGGATTGACAACCACTTTGAAGAGACTCTGCTTATTGTGCTACTTGCACTTATGGCTTGCGTTGAACTTCTTCAAGTAGTCGCGCGCAATGTTTCGTTTGTCCAATCGCTTACTTGGGCAGAAGAGTTTTGCCGGTTTACCTGGATTGCAACGGTATTTATCTCACTGCCTTATACCATTCGTACGGCAACAACCTTGCGTGTAACTGCACTTGCAGAATTGCTGCCTTGGAAAGCTCAAAACGTTCTCAATATCGTAATCGATGTTATTAACGTCATCATACTCGCGGTATTAACGTTTTATTCAGTGGAAGTGTTGCAGCGCATCATCTCAAGTGGTGAGAATTCTCCTGCAATGCTGATGCCTATGTGGATTATGTATCTCATAGTTTTATTGGGATTTGCATTAGGGGTAATCCGCGGCATACAAATGTGTGTCCTCCATATTAAATCTATTAACGTTCCGCCAAAAAACAGTATTGAAGCTCAGGTCGAAGAAGAATTGGGCGATGACCTCAAAAATCCCAATGATGCAATTACTGATGGCGACCAAGACATTATCGCTGACATTGATATGAAAGCAGCAACGCAAAAGAAACCGCGTGATGTTTTGAATGTGGCGTGGACTGAATCAAGTCGGATAACACCCTCAGATGAAAGTGCAGTAAACACTCATGCAGATGAGGATCTGCCTTCGGATGAGGATGTTCATAAGGAAGGGGGTAGAGCATAATGCCAGCAGTACTTGTATTTGCCGTTTTCCTTATCGCAATTGCGCTGTCAGTACCTATTGGTATTGCTATGGCTACCGGGGCATTAGCACCTATTACCTTAATGGGTACGGGCGGCAGTATTCCCCAGCTCATTAACAACACGTTTTCTGGCGCTAATTCGACCCCCTTCCTTGCTATTCCTCTTTTCATCCTTGGTGGCATCATCATGGCTGAAGGAGGCATTTCAAAGAAACTTTTTAACTTCTTTGCATTCTTTGTCGGGAGATTCCACGGAGGAATTCCTTGCGCCGTTGTTCTAACTTGCCTTTTCTATGGAGCAATTTCAGGGTCTGGTCCTGCTACGGCAGCAGCAGTTGGTGCAATGTGTGTACCTTTTTTGGTAAGCCTTGGATATGATCGAAAATGGAGCGCAGCACTGATTGTGGTTGCGGGAAGTTTAGGCGTTATTATTCCGCCGTCAATTCCCTTCATTTTATATTCGTTAGCTACGGGAGTTTCAACAGGCGCACTTTTTATTGGTGGTATTTTCCCTGGTATTCTTATCGGTCTCAGTTTGATGATTTATTCCATTATCTACTGTTGGCGTAAAGGCGAAGATAGAGAGCGAATTAAAGATGCAATGGATGAGTTGCATAGTGAAGGATTCGGTCATCTGTTTCTTGATAGCTTGCCAGCTCTCTTGTGTCCGGTAATTGTTCTTGGTGGTATTTATGCTGGCTTTGTTACTCCCACCGAGGCTGCCTGCATCAGCGTCTTCTATGCCTTGATTGTGGCGCTTCTTATTTACCGCACGATAAAGATCAAAGAGATTATTCCTATTATGGCTACGGCAGTACGCACGTATGCTGGTCTTGCTTTTGTTTTGGCATTTGCTACTGCATTTGGTCGCGTATTGGCGCTTACCGGTGCATCCGCTGCAATCACCTCGTTCATTACGAACACGTTTGGTGATATGTGGATTGCTCTGAGCGTATGCGTAGTACTGTTCTTAATCCTAGGCATGGTTATGGATACAGGACCAGCCATCATTATCTTGGCACCAATTCTGTTGCCAGGCATGCAGATGATGGGACTTGATCCTGTTCATTTTGGTGTTGTTTTGGTTTGCTGCTTAGCGATTGGTCTTGCAACGCCACCCTTTGGCCTCAATTTGTTTGTTGTTGCAAACATTGCAGAAGAGAAACCTATGAGTATTGCACGGCGCGCCCTGCCGTTTATTGCAGCGTTCCTCGTAGCACTTTTGATCATTGTTTACGTCCCAACGGTTTCAACATGGTTTTTAGCATAACGATTTAAGTAAGTATTCAACAAGCACTCTGCTGGCAGAAGAGCCAGCTGGGGATACAAATTAGTGAAAGGAGAAGAACATGAGAGGATTAGAGAGGGAGATGAGAAGCAGCCACACCATGTGGTATAAATTGCTTGCTGTTGCTATGGCGGCGCTCTTAGCGGTATGCATGTTTGCCCTAACAGGTTGCGGCAACGACAACAGTTCATCAAGTTCAGACGAAGGGGAATTTGCTGATCTTGATCCAGTAACTATTATCTTGGCAGACTGCGCTTCACCTGGTTCATCGGGAAATCTGTGGTCTGAAGACTTTGCAAAACGAGTTAACGAACTTACTAAAGGAAAAATTACAGTAGATTATCATGGCAACTCAGAGCTTGGTGGAGATGTTGACTTGCTTCGTCAAGAGCAATCCAACGACATTCAGATGGTTTGCGTGCAGCCAGCACCTATGGTTTCTTTCATTCCTGAGTTAGCAGCGTTTGATCTTCCTATGGCTTTTGCACAAAATACTCCTGAGCAAATCGATACGGTATTAAATGGATCAAATGAGTTCACACAAGATCTTCAGAGTGCGTACGAAAAAGGTAGCTTGCACAATTTGGGCTTCTTACAGGATGGAACCTATCGTTTAACTACTTCAAACAAGGACCTTCAAAGCTTAGAAGACTTTAAGGGCTTCCAGATTCGCACCATGGAAAACAAGAATCACATGGCATTCTGGCAAGCATTGGGAGCTGAGCCAACTCCGTTAGCTTTCTCTGAGGTTTATTTTGCATTACAAAATGGCACGGTTGACGGTCAAGAGAATGCAGCTGACACTATCGTGGGCGCTTCATTGCAGGAAGTTCAGAAGTATTTAGCAAAGACTAATCACATTCTGTATACCTATAACATGTCAATTAATAAAGATTTTTGGGAGGGCTTAGACCCTGCATACCAAAATGCAATCACGCAAGCTATTAGCGAATCAGCAGGTGAAATCAAAGGTCAGCTCAAGAGCTTAGACGAGGATTCTATTCAGACTATCAAAGATGCAGGCGCAACCATTATTGAGTACGATGATGATTTCTATGACTCAATTCTTGCTCTTGAAGGTGTTAAGAATCTTCAAACTGATATCAGCAATCAGACTAACGGTTTGAGTGACAAGCTTATTGCTGAACTTGAAACAGCACGCGAGGATAGCTAAATAAAGCTGTACGCTTTTTAAAAGCTGCACCTTTACCTGGACATGACTAGGAAACGAGCGAAATCAAAGCAACGATAGAGGATCGATCCTGGGTATGAGTAGGTAATAAGAAAAGGTGCGGAGACATTCAGTAACACCCCATCTCCGCACCTTTCTTTTTTTGTCGATCGTAATTATTTGAGTGGAGTTCATTCTTGATTATATGTTCTGCAATCTTTTTATCGGAAACACCAACGTGCTGTTTATATAAAAGCAATTAGTTTCTACCTGCGAGAATGCATACCATATAAACAAGATGCATCGCAGTTATAAGAGGGGGGTTCTTATGTATGGGCTAGGGATCGATATTGGCTCCACTGCTTCTAAAGTTGTCATTGTTGATGGTGATGGTGAAATAGTTGATTGGGTTGTATGTGATTTAGGAGCGGGAACTAGCGGCGCAAAACAAGCGCTTAATCAGGTGTTTGCAAAGACTGGTTTAACGTGGGGTGATATTACATATAGCGTTGCGACAGGATATGGTCGTCAGCGTTTTGACCAGGCAAATAAACAGATTTCAGAAATTTCGTGTCACGCCAAAGGAATGAGCAAGCTTATTCCAGGAACACGAACCATTATTGATATTGGTGGACAAGACGTTAAAGCTATGCGTTTGCAGCCAGATGGAACACTAGATACTTTTATCATGAACGAAAAGTGCGCTGCAGGTACGGGTCGCTTTCTTGATGTGATGGCGCGCGTGTTGGAAAGTGATGTTTCTCAACTTAAGGATCTTGACGCTAAAGCAACTGATCCGGTTGAAATCAGTTCAACATGTACGGTGTTTGCAGAGTCTGAAGTGATTTCACATTTAGCAAATGGAGAGTCCATTCCTGATATTGTTGCAGGGATCCACAATTCAGTAGCACATAGAACCGCGGGATTAGTGCGTAGGCTTGGTCCGATTGAGGAGCCCATAGCCATGAGTGGGGGTGTTGCGCGCAATACCGGAGCTGTTCATGCTATTGAGCGACAGTTGGAAACATACATAGCGGTTTCTGATCTTTGCCAATTGTGCGGTGCATTAGGGGCGGCCTTATATGCTTTAGAACAAGCACAAAAAATGCAGGCTGAGTAGATTCGTTTCTTCATAGAGAGTTTTTAAAAGACCCATGGTCTTAGATGTTCGCGTGTATATATGCAGGTTTACCTGGGAAGCGAGAAGGGAAATCAGGTAAGGAAGCGCGAAACAGATAGAGGAAAAGGAGTTGTTATGGTTGATGTGGAAGAAATTGTTGGGGAGTTGAGCGCGTATGCGCGCGATCCTCAAAAAGCAATACGTGCTGCCAGACAATCAGGGAAACAGGTAGTAGGGTGCGTGCCCTATTTTGTGCCGATGGAATTGGTCCATGCAGCAGGAATACATCCCGTAGAGTTATGGGGCGGTGGCGTGCCGACGGGTGCGGCTTCAAGTTACTATCCCGCATTTTACTGCTCGGTTTTATTCACTCTTATGGAGCATGCACTCGATGGAACATACGATGATTTTGATGCCGTCATCATTCCAACTACGTGTGATGGCTTGCGTAATTTAGAGGAAAATTGGAAATTTGCTCGTCCTGATATGACGGTAATTGATTACGTGCAGCCTGCTGTACGCACAACTCCTGAAGCTCATGGTTATAACGTATGGCAGCTTAAACGCATCGCAAAAAAACTAGAAGAAGTTTCAGGATCCTCTATCTCTGAGCGATCACTTCGTGAAAGCATTGTTGTATACAATAAGCAGCGTGAAGCGCTGCGTACGTTTTCGGCTTTAGCAGCAGATCACACTGATGTGATTACACCGCTTGTTCGTCAAGCAGTATTTGCAGCAGCGCGCAGTATGGATGTTGCGGAGCACACCATTCTAGTCGATAAACTCAATGCCGCACTTAGTGCACGACCAATCTATGATTTTCCTGGCAAGAAAGTGGTTCTAACGGGTATTTTGGTTGATTCTATACCGTTGCTTACAGAGTTGGAAAATAACCATCTTGCTGTTGTGGGTGATTGGACGGTGTCAGAATCAGCTCGCTATGCTACAGACATCCCTGGTCGCATCAATCCGTTTGATTCGCTTGCAACTCTGTGGGAGCAAGTTCGGGGCGCTTCTATTGCCCTTGATCCTCGGAAAGAGCGAGGTGACATTGTGGCCAATTTGGTACATGAACGTGGCGCTGATGGAGTGATTGCTTGCATCGTAAAATTCTGCGAAGCAGAAGAGTTTGATGTACCCGTGCTTAAGCAGCAAATGGAACGAGCAAATATTCCGCTTTTGATTCTCGAAGTTGAGCTGCAGGATACGCCAAGCGAGCAAGCGGCAACGCGCATTCAGGCATTTGCTGAGATGCTAGATTTACGATAGGGGGCGCAAGGATAATGAAATCAGTTAAAGTGCACAGCGCGGCGCGCGATTTGCTTCGTCAATGCATGGGGGATATTTACGCAGATATCCGTGCGGCAAAAGAAGCAGGGGAGCCCATTTGCTATTCGACGTCAAATTTTGCTAAAGAACTTTTTGAAGTAATGGATATCAAAGTGGTATATCCAGAAAACCATGCAGCTGCCGTTGCAGCAAAAAAAGGTGCAGTGACATTTTGCGAAAAAGCAGAGTCACTGGGTTATTCGGCAGATCTTTGTTCTTATGCACGTATCAGTATTGGCTTTGATGAGCGTGATGAAGACTTTGGTCATGGCCTTGATATTCCTGCTCCTGATTTCTTATGTGTGGGAAACAATATCTGCTCGACCGTTAATAAATGGTATGAAAATTTAGCATGGAAATATGACATACCGCTCATCATGATGGATGTCCCTTATGCTACTCAAGCCGATTATGAGCCCGAAAAGATCGAATACATCAAGTCTCAGCTGCAGGGTATTGTTGATCAGCTTGAAAAAATCACGGGCAAAACGTTTGATTACAATAAATTCCAAGAGGTACTTGAGACGTCAAGTGAAAATGGACGACTTTTTCAAGAAGCGATGGACCTCATCGGTAAAACAAAACCCTCACCGGCAAGCGCATTTGATGAGTACAACTTTATGGCGTTGATGATTATTGCGCGCGGTAAAAAGGAAACTACGGAAGTACTTAAGCTGTTTGTTGAAGAACTTAAAGAACGCATCGCACATAATGAAACGACGTTTGCGGGAGAGGAAGAGCATCGTATTTTTTGGGACGGCCTTTGTTGCTGGCCTTACTTACGGCAGAATTCAACATCGCTTGCTGAAAAAGGAATTAATATGGTTGGTACACCCTATACCGGCAACTATGGTACGACATTTGAAGATTTATACGAACTTTGCGTCTCTTATTCAAGTACCAATAATGCTACCGGCCTACAAATTGGACGCGACTATCGTTCAGGGCTTTTGAGCGAGTATCAATGCGATGGAATTTTGTGCAACGTTATGCGCAGCTGCAAACCTTGGGTTGGCATTATGTTTGAGATGGAACGTCAGCTGTCACAAAAGCATGATTTGCCTTATACCATGTTTGATGCTGATCAAGCAGATCCGCGTGTTTTTTCCGAAGCTCAATTCGAGACACGTTTACAAGGATTGCAAGAGGCAATGGAAGTTCGATCTCAAGAGCAATCGTAAAGATAAAAGAAGGGCCAGTATACTGGCCCTTCTAAACTTGCAAGAGTTTTCATGATGAAAGTATTGCTCGCGATAAAGCACAGGTGTTCTTTGAGATCATGTTTGAGATCTTATGAAAGAACTTCGTGGAGCTCATCCATGATTTTGCGAGCAAGTTTAACATCAACTTGACCAGGTGCAGAAGACTTAGCAAGTGAGCAGAATGTGATATCACTGCCAAAGTATTCACCAGCTAAGCGCGAGATGCTGCCCTCGCGACCCATCGCCATGGTAAGCATGGGGCCATCCGTATGAAGACGGCGTACTTCTTCAGTGGCGGCTAAGAGTTTAAGTGCATCTTTTGCATCATGAGCCATAACCGCGCATTTAGGAATGTCAGCACCCAGATCGAGCATGTGTGTCATCAAGCCAACCATCCATTCAACGGAAGGGGTGCCTTTGAAATTGTGATAGGAGACGAGTGCACATACCTCGTGGGCATGCGCGCATTCGACCAGTTCAATTACCGCTGCATCGCCAATCCAAGTTTCAATATCCACGATATCAAGGATCTCTGCTTCAATAAGAGCTTTGTTTAAAGCTACATATTGAGAAACGCTCAAGGTGTCTTGGCCACCTTGGCTTACGCTGCGAAAGGTAAATAAAAGAGGATGCTCGGGAAGTGCTTCTGCAATTGCTTTTCCTTGTTCAACCATAGCGTCGATGTCGTAACGACTATCGTTAAAGTCGCCGCGCCATTCGAAGCATTCTACGCCAGCTGCTTTTCCTTCAGCAATAGTTTCGAGGCATTCATCAAGAGTAGATCCCATTACTGAAATGATGGTTTTGGGAGAACCCTCTCCGAGTGCTTTTCCTTTGATAGTGATTGCGCCCATGAGTTGCCTTTCTTGCTATGTCATTTCTTGGTTTGAGCTTTTTTGTTGTCGGTTAGTAAACCAATTAGTAAGTCTCACGTTAATTTCGACCATGTGTTTTGTATGCTGTTCGGTAGATAACGTGTTATGTACAAGTTTATTACGAGCATAATTTATCTTACAAGTATTTATAGAGAGACGAGAGAAAATAATCATTGTTTCGCAACAAAATAACAATGCTGTTTATCTCGTGAGAAGTTTGAAGATAAAACTGTGAAGAAAGGAAATGTATGTCTGCTCAAGCAACAATGATTAATGGCCATACTCATCTTATTAGTTTATTAGGTAAGCCTATCCGTCATTCGGCCTCCCCTGTAACCCATAGCGTTTCTTTTGAATTAATGGGAGTTGAAGCGGTGTATCTTGCCTTTGAGGTTGTCCCTGAAGAATTGCCTCACGTTTTATCCGCCATGCGCTGCATGGATGGTTGGGACGGGAGTAATGTAACCATGCCCAATAAACAGGCAGTCATTCCCTATTTGGATGGGCTGTCCGATGCTGCTCGCTTGATTGGTGCGGTGAATGTAATTCAGAAGACAAGCGATGCCAAACTTATTGGTCACAACACTGATGGAGCAGGTTTTATGACGAACCTGCGTAAGCATGGCATTGATCCTGCGGGGAAAACGTTTACTTTGATGGGACCAGGAGGTGCTGGTTCTGCGATTGCGGTTCAGGCGGCGCTTGATGGAGTTAAAGTATTACATGTTTTTGCTCGAGAAAATGGTCCTTCTTATCAACATATGCAAACGTTGCTTGCGCCGATTCATGAACAGTCGGGCTGTGATGTTATTCTTCATGCTTGGGAGAATAAAGAAGAACTGCAGCAAGCTATTGCTGAGAGCGATGTTTTGGTTAATGCAAGTAGCGTAGGAATGGGAGATGGTTGTACGGATAGCCCTGTTCCAGCAGACTTTATTAAAAGTGGAATGGTGGTGGCAGACGCGGTATATCATCCACTCCATACGCAATTGCTTAAAGATGCTGCAGCTAAAGGCTGCGAAGTGATTACTGGTATCGGAATGATGAATGAGCAGGCTGCTATTGGCGAAAAAATTTGGTATGGCATAGAAATGCCTATTGAAAAAATTACTCTTGAACTTGAGAATGCTCAGGATAAGTGGTAGAGGGGACTTATGCTTCAATTCTCGAAAGATAATTTGCAAGATGAATGTCGATGAGATCAGCCACATCGACATCTCCTTTCAATACACACCAATAGAACATAAATCCAGTAACAAGCGCCCCAATTTCAAGCTTTACCTGATCAAGATCAAGACCAGGTTGAATCTCTCCCTCTTTTTGCCCTTGTACCAGATAGACTTCAACCTCCTCAAGAATCATACGTTCATTGTTGGGGCGGTGGCGAAAATCTAATACGGGATTAGTGGGAACATAGAAATAGGACATAAATTCATAGCCGGCTTCTTGATAGCACTTAACCATGAATTGATAGATGGTACGAATTTTTTCTGATGCCGTTTTACCTTTAATAAGGGCATTAACATCTTTTTGGTATCGCTCAAAAGTGTACATAAGGTAGTAATTAATAACGTCTTCTTTGCTATCAAAAAGATGATAGAAAGCACCAGTTGTTAAACCAGCTTCTTTACAGATAGTGCGGACGTTAAACTTGCTAATATCTTGTGTTTGGATGAGATGAACTGCAGCTGACAAAATTTTCTGACGGCTTAAATCAGATCGTGTTTCTTGCTTGCTTACAGAAGTTGTTGGCGTATTGGTTTTAGTCTGTTTAGCCATAAGAGGTTTCCTTGCGTTGGTGTTAGGTAGTCCAAAACCCTTCGTTGAAGATAGTACAATAAGTTAGATTTCTAACTGGACGAGTTGTTGATAAAGTGGGCTTAGGAGAGGTGCTAGTTTTTCATCAATCTCATGTATTTTCTTTTCTAACGCATCGATGCGTACGGTAATAGTACGGCGTTGCTTTATTTTGTATGGTTTCAATTTTTCAAATTGTTCGGTGAGTTCGTTAATTTGCTGTTGGTAGTAATTTCTGTTGGTTATATTCACTAATTTGGCGATGTCGTTTTCAAGCAAGGTGTGATAATAGGTGTCTTGTTCAGCTTTTTCTTGTGGTGAAAGGTGCTGAGATGAGGCCGTATCTAAAAGAAGTTCAATATGTGCCCGCGCCTCTTCTTGCAAATGCCTTTCGTAACTTTTTTGCTGTTCAAGTCTCGGTTGTAAGAGACGCTTAAACATGTCACCATAGCTCTCTTTATTATTAAGTGTTGTGTAAGCGGTATAAACAAGCCGATCGTTTGGCATAAAGCCCATTTTCGAGCGTGTACAGAGATTAGTACAGAGGATGATTTCACTCTCAATAAGAGACGCATTAAGACAAGGCAGTTCCATCAAAAAGGCGAGCCATGCTTGCATAACCTCATGGAGTTGTTTCGCACCCGTATAGGAAGGCATCATAAGAGCAGCTTCAAGCTGGTGTGCAATTTGTTTTTTGCGCTCCATATAGATATCTGTTCCAACCTGAAACCACTCAGTTTCTTCGATTTGACTGCAAGCGAAATGCGCTGCAGTAATCGCGGCAGGAACATCAAGGGTAAAAAGCTTAGGATCCCAGTAACCAGTCTTAGCTTGCAACAAAAGGTTTTCTAAATCTGTCGTGGATGTCTTCATGCTCGTAATGCATCAAGTTCTGCGCGGATTTCATCAATAGGAATTTCGATACCAAAACGAATGCGATCAGCAACAACGGCTTGCTCATCGTTCATGCCGATGCCGCTTAGCGCAAGACACCCTAAAGATTGCGCATCTTTGATGAGCTGTGTCTCACGAGGGGTATTAATGACATCAGCGACAACCATACCTGGTTTGATGAGTTCTTTAGCGATGGGGGTCTCAGTATTGCCAATACCCATCCCAACATTAGTTCCATTAACAAGAATGTCGGATTCTGCAATTTTCTGCTTGAGAAGAACGGTGTCTTCAAGGGGGTATACCGTCATAGTGCAGTCGGTTTCTGCTTCAATTTTCTGAGCGAGTTCTTTAGCTAGATTGTATGAATTGCCTCCCTCGCGGGCAAATACATTGAGCGTTTTGACACCATCAAGGGCTGCTTGAACCAAGATGGCACGCCCTGCTCCTCCAGGGCCAACCATAGTCATGGTGGAGCCGGGAACCTGAGCACCTTGCTTTACCAAATTGTTCATAAACCCTGGTCCATCAGAGTTGTACCCCTTGATGGTCCCATCGGCTTCTTTTTTCACAATATTGACTGCTCCAGCGATGCGCGCATTGTCAGCAAGCTCATCGCAGTATTCCATAATGGCTTGTTTAAGGGGCATCGTGACCGTTATATCAATCCAGCCATCGGCATGGCGGAATCCCTCCATAACGGCAGGAAGATCATCGAGATCAACCTCAAAAGAGAGAAACACCGCGTTGAGCCCCATTTTTTGATAGGCCAAGGTGTGAGTTTCTGGCGAGACAGAATGAAAAGCGGGTTTTCCAATCAACGTAATCAACCGAGTGTGGCCGTTGACATATAAGTTGTGAGGCTTCAAGCCAGGAACAACAGGTTCGACCTGAGCAGGTGCATGCGACATGAGAATCCTTCCTCTCAATAGGGAGCGCTTTGTGGCGTAAAACAGAACTCGCAAAGCGGCTGTGTTGATGTTCAGTATATCATGTTACATAACACGTTATGCAAATTTATTGTAATGACGGTATCATGGTTCTTGTAAAGCTCTTGCAAGGTTTTTGACAAGCGTTCTAATGATGAGCGCTATGAGGCAATAGTAGCAATAAAAACGATGCGTTTGGTGCTCCTACGTGGGGTGCTTTGTGTTAGAGTGAGCGATGGGGATTATGTGCTACAGAGGGGATGCTATGGCACAGAAAAAAAATATAACGAACGCATCTAAGTCGATGCGTAACATGCCACCACGCGGTGTCATTTTGGCAGCAGGCGCATTGACTGCTGTTGGTACAAGCGCCATCTATATGTGGTCTATTTTCAATAAACCATTGATGGATACCTTTGGCTATACGACCTCCGAGGTGTCCATGGTTTATTCGTTGTTCTTATTGGCGTCATGTTTTTCGAGTATGATCGCTGGTTGGTTGCAACACAAAATGCAACCGCGCTTTATTGTTTTGAGCGCCGGCATTCTTTTTGGTATCGGCTGGATTGGTTCTGGCTTTGCCACCTCGCTTCCGCTTCTGTATTTCTTCTTTAGTTTATGCGCGGGCGCAGGTAACGGCTTTCTTTACAACACCATTGTGGCCATTGTGACCAAGTGGTATCCCGACAAACGCGGTCTTGCAAATGGTGTATGTATTGGTGCTATTGGTTTAGGTCCTGTGTTTTTTGCACCGTTGGGTAACTTCCTCATCGAGTCTCTTGATGTTCAGATGGCCTTTAGGGTCGTCGGTATTATCTGGATTGTAACCTATCTTATTTTCTCGTGGCTACTTTATGTGCCGCCGACCAACTGGGCACCTAAAGGGTGGCGCGCAGAAGTAACCGATCCATCGCAAACGCAAATTGCAGAGGACAAGGTTGTTGAAGGCACGGTGGCTATTCGTGAGGTCAACTTTACGGCAAGGCAGATGTTTAAGCAGCCGCTCTACTATGTCCTGTTTCTTATTCTGATGGTAGCGACAACCTCGGGGCTTATGGTGACGGGTCATGCATCTAATATTGGTCAAGAAATGGCTCAGCTCACTGCCTCGGAAGGCGCCATTATGGTAAGCGTTTTGGCGCTTGGAAGCTTTTTGGGGCGGTTATGTTTCGGGGTAATCTCTGACAAGATTGGTCGCTATAACACCCTGATTATTGCGCTGTTGTTGAATGCAGTCGTGATGCTTGGCTTTATGGCGCAAGCGCACACGTTTGTGTCTTTCTTAATTGCGGTGAGCTTTGTGGGCGCAAGTTTTGGCGGCACCATGAGCGTTGTTCCCGCTATTGTGGGCGATGAGTTTGGATCTGCCAACTTTGGTCAAAACTATTCATTTGTTTATCCAGGATATACCGTGGCATCCTTTGTAGGACCGATGGCGGCAGCATCGGCTGTTGAAGCGGTTGGAAGCTACGTGCCCTCATTTTATATTGCAGGTGGCATTGCGTTGGTGGGCATTGTGCTTGTGCTCATAGGTAAGCGATTGGCTAAAAAGCTTGAAGAGGAAAATCTGAAAAATCGCGCATAAGAGACAATAATAGGACTTATTGTTGCGTCTTGGTGCGATAGGCTTATCGCGTTATGAATACTTGCTATATTGCACAAGATAGAAACTATCTGACTCATGATATTGACAAAGCATGTTGTGATGGCCGTCTGTATTTTCAAGGGGAGCGTGATCTAATAACCTTGGATCGCGTTGTGCTGGATGGACTCTTGTCTGAGATGATGCCATTTAGCAACTCACATGTTTCGTGGTATCCCACCAGCCCTGCTCTTGTCGAAACAATGTATCGTGATATTTCCGCGGGAGTTACTCAGGGATCGTATGACGACTTTGGATGTCATGTAGCACCGAGGAAGGGAGGTTATCTGGTCGGAGGTGGTCGATATGCTGTCTGTATACTTCCTGATGAACGAACGGAAAAGCTCGAACTTACCTGCCAGGCTGAGATAGAGATTGCGCTGATGTTTTTAGCGCGCGCACAAAAACACATGAAACGTGTTGGTCGCATGGGTGTTTCTTGTTGGATTCAACGGGGATGCCTCTTTTTTGAATTGATCAATTGGATTTTAGATCCTAATCGTGCTTTGCGGATAGCATTTGAAGAGCGTAGTGAATATGCACTTTACGATGTAGCGCATTGCGTTGAAGTATTTAATGAAGACAAGCTATTTGTCCAAAAAAAGGATTTGGATGTGTTCGTGCGCTATAAGCAGCACACGTACGAGTATCGACATGCATCGATAGCAGAAAAATTGTTTATGGAGCAGACCTGGTATCGGTCAAAAACGTTTAAAGGGTTTATATAAGTTTTGTATAAGGCGCATAACCTCATCGCCTTCTTTCTTTTCTTTTTCTTACTCTCTAAGATTTGGTACTTTTATTGCGGAATAAAATTAGCTATGGTGTGCACATGGGGACTAAGCGTGTCGTGATTGCTTGATGGGTGCTCAAATCCCATCGTCAAAAACATCGCTTAGTAAAAGGATGCGACTTTGGTGTTAGTAGTGGCTCGCACTATCAGTCGCTTCCACAACAAAGAGAGAGGGAGAGAGTATGGATTTTACCTTTACCGATGAACAGGAACTGCTGGTAGAGAGCATTAAAGAGTACGCTGCGCGCTACTTTGATGAAGAGTCAGTACGCCAAATGTATGCAAACCATCAAATTACTCTTGAGGCTGCTATGGCCTATAGAGAAGCAGGTTTTATGCATATGGGACTGCCTGAAGAAATTGGTGGTATTCCAACCGATAAGCTCACGCTGACGCTTATGTGCGAGCAACTTCACTACCACACAGGATGTGTCTTGCCATTCCAAACCGACATTAATTCTATTACGGATGTCACCGACTTTGGCACCAAAGAACAAGCAGAGCTTATCATGAAGGCAATTGATACACCTTCAACGGCGGTAGCTGCAACGGCAATCTCTGAGCCTGGTGCAGGTTCTGACAACAATGCAATGACCTGTCATACCACAGCACAAGGCGATGGTACCTATCTTCTTAATGGACAAAAGACCTGGGTTACCATTGGTGAATATGCTCAGTATACGGTCGTTATTGCAAAAGACGAAAGCCCTGCTTACGAAAACAAGAATTACTCGCTTTGGCTTGTTCCGAGCGATGCTCCTGGTTATACGCGCGCATCGCTTCACAAGATTGGCCAAGAAATCGTACCGTTTTGTGATTGCTTCTTTGACAATGTTGTTCTTACTGAAGACCAGCGCATTGGGCCTGCAGGTGAGGGTTGGAAACTTTTGATGAAAAAGTTTGAGTTTGAGCGCTGCCTTGTTGTTGCGCAGGCTCTCGGCCAGGCGCAAGCTATCATGGATGATGCTGGTGCGTATGTAAATGATCGTATTTGTTTTGGCAAACCCATCGGCAAAATTTCTGCTATCCAGCAGCATTTGGTGGAGATGGAAGTGGTTTTGCAAAATGTGCGCACCCAGCTCTACAAAACAGCTTGGATGCTTGATCAAGGCCAGTCGATTCGTCTTGAATGTGCACTTTTGAAATATTATGCATGTCCACAATTAGTGCGTGTTGCTGATCTTGCATTAAAGATTTTTGCGGCTATTGGATATACCGATGAGATTCGTGCGGGCCGCATCTGGAAAGACATCCGCGGTTACGAGATGGCGGGTGGCACACCGGAGATTATGGAATATATTGCTGGTCGTCAGCTGGTTAAGAAATATCAACGCTAAGGAGACTACGATGACTCAAGGGGAAACTGAGCGTCAAGCTGAGTGCCAAACTGATCGAGATGAGCGTCAAGCTGATCAAGATCTCGAGCGAGAAGAATTTAAGAAAGAGGCAGAGTTCTTTGTTGAGCACGCCTCGCTTCCCACATCACCGGATCGTGCGGGCGTAATTGTAAAAGATATCTTAGTGCAGGGGCATGCGCTCGAGAAAGGTCATGCTCACGAGAACCGTCGTCCTACTGGCTTTGGTCATGCGCGCGTTGAACAAATTCAAGCTTGTTTGGACGAGGCAGATAAGTTGGGCGGCATTGATCCTTATGCGTACCAAATTGGTAAGGATTCGGTAGCGGCTGATCGTGGTCAGGTTGTTATTGAATGTGATGACGAAGATATCTTTGGTGTTCAGTTCATCACTGATGAGGAGATGTTTGCTCCTGTCGATACGTTCCCTGAGTTTGCTGCAGAACGCTTTTCGTTGCGTCTGTATGATTACCCAAGCGCTCCGGTGAGCGTTGAAGCCATCAAGCGCGCAGTCGAAATTGCGCAAACATCACCGTCTGCTTGCAACCGTCAATGTATTACCGCCTATTGGATCCCGCGCGAGTATGCTCATTATGATGAGATTGCTGAGTTGCAAGGTGGATGCGAGGGCTTTGCTACTAACGCCGCTGGTCTCATCGCACTTGCAGCAGATGCCAAACTTTTTACTCACGGTGAATATCCTTATATGTTCTTAGATGCGGGTATTTTCTCGTTGAATTTGGCGTATGCGCTGCAAAGCGAGCACATTGGTTCATGCTTGCTCAACGGCGCACTCGTTTCTGATAAACGTAAACGCGCTGAAGAGCTCATCGGCTGTAAACCCTCTGAGCATCTTGCTATGTTTGTGCTGGTTTCTAAAATTCCTGAAGGTATGCGCGCGCTCAAAGGACGAGCTGGACGGAAGCCTATTGATGAGGTCTTTAAGGTTGTTTCATAGTACGTTGCTTGTTGAGGCTTTTCTGCTTGACTAGGGTTTTTTCGATTATTTCGAAGGACTTGATTCAGATTGATCGTTTTGTGAAGCTGGGTGCGAGGATTCATGTTCACGAAGCCATTGGGCAAGAATCAAGGCATGGTTGAGGTGAGGGTCACGGGCAGCATACAGTAGTGTGATGCGAGGATATGATGCAAACTCCGGTCCTGCGATCTTGTGAGCAAAATTCCACGCTGCAGGATTTTGATCGAGTTCAGCAAGATAGTGTTGCTTGAAAGTGTTCCAGTTTTCAGGCTTATGACCAAACGCACGTCTTAGTTCTGTTGATGGAGCAAGGTCTTTTGCCCAGAGATCATAATGCACGCGCTCTTTGGTTAATCCGCGTGGCCAAAGTCTATCAACAAGCACGCGGTATCCATCGTCTTTCGAGTAAGGTTCATATACGCGTTTAATTTGAATATCCATACTAATCACCTCAAAAAGAGAAGGCGTATGACGGATGTTTTGCAGGCATCCGTCATACGTTTAGTTTTGGAACGGGTCTGTTTTTATATCAACGTAGCGCATGAATTGCTGCGGTAGCCAGTTCGCGGGTGTATCTTTGTTGTATTGTCACTACGCTGTTGGCAAATATTAATCAAGCCCATATGCTCAAATCATGATCAATTAACTAGATCAGATACCTACAATTCTCTCTTAACCCCATCGCCACTCTGTGCTTTAATGTTGGAAAAGGGGAGACGACGTGGGGATTTATCCTATCGCACGACATAATGTCTAAGGCAATACGTAAAACAATACCTAAAGTAGTAGTTTAAGCAATCGGTTCAGCATTGAGCTGAGCAATCCAGACTCAGAGGGGATGCGAGTTTGCAGGGGTTAGGGAGGATGCGCATGGCCAATCCGACGCTTTTGGAACCGGGGAGGCGGATCAACTTTCTCAAAAAGTTGCAGTCCGTCTGCGGTGTGTTGCCGCTCGGAATTTTCTTTTGCTTCCATATGGTCGCCAATTACACGGTGACGTTTTCGCCCGAAGGATACGAGGCGCTCTGCCACTTCATGCAGACGATGCCCTACAAAGACCTGCTCGAAATTGTGGTCATCTTTTTGCCGCTTGTGTTTCACGCGATTATTGGCCTCTACATTGTCGCGACATCGAGCAGCAACGTGGGCGCATACGGCTACCTGCGCAATTGGCGCTATCTCTTTCAGCGTATCACGGGCGTGATTGCGTTCGCGTTTTTGATCTGGCATGTCATTGTCATGCGTCAAGCGGCACATATTCTAGCGGGCGATGGGACAATGTATGGTGTACTTCATTCCCTCTTGGCGGATCCAGCGAGTTTGATCTTTTTTGTGGTGGGTGTGTACTGCTGTCTCTACCATTTTGTTAACGGTATTTGGACGTTTTGCATTACTTGGGGCATCACGCTTACTCCGCGTTCGCAACAGATTACCTCGTGGGTTTGTTTGGCAATCTTTGTAGTGGGCGCATTTTTTATTGGCCAGATTATTGTGAGCTTGATGTTTCCGCAGATGATTCCTGGGTTTGTTCCCGGTGATCTCGGGATTCAAGCAGCTTCCGGTTTAGCGTAGGGTAGAGGAGAAGGAT
>UQML01000018.1 GCA_900542265.1 uncultured Eggerthella sp.
ATCTACACCCTAGAGTTCGTCGGCAGCGTCAGATGTGTATAAGAGACAGAAAGATCACTCCCCTGCCCCTCAAAACCTCCACGAACGCACCCGCAAGTGCTGTGCTGCGGTTATAATACGTGTTTATCTACTACTTATTCCAAACGGAGGAAGCATGCAAATTACACCGGCGGAAATTGCAGAAACACTTGCAATGGTCAGTAAGCAACATCTTGATATCCGCACTATCACGCTTGGTCTTAATCTTCGTAGTTGCACCCATGAAGATATTACGGTTATGGCACGCAAAGTCTATGATCGTCTCACGACGGCAGCAGCAGATCTTGTTCCAACCGCAGAGCAGCTTGAACGCGAATATGGTATTCCCATTATTAACAAGCGTATTTCAGTTACCCCCATCGCCGAGATTTGCGCTGCAACAACTGCGCAGGATCTCTCTCCTATCGCACGCGCCCTTGATGCCGCTGCTAAAGAAGTAGGCGTTGATTTTGTTGGTGGTTTTTCTGCGCTCGTGCACAAAGGGGTTACTGAGGCTGATGAAAAACTCATGAACTCAATTCCTGAAGCACTTGCAACCACTGATTATGTTTGCTCATCAGTCAATGTTGGTTCAACACGTGCCGGCATCAATATGGATGCAATCTTTAAGATGGCTGGAATCATTAAAGAAACGGCTGAACTTACTAAAGATAGACAATGTATCGGTGCTGGCAAACTTGTTGTATTTTGCAATGCTGTTGAGGATAATCCTTTTATGGCTGGTGCTTTCCATGGTTCAGGTGAAGCAGACGCTGTGGTAAATGTAGGGGTTTCAGGCCCAGGCGTCGTTAATGCGGTATTACGAGATATGCCGAAAGATGCTGATCTCACTTCAATTGCTGAAGCTATTAAAGCCACTGCGTTTAAGATTACACGCGCAGGCGAACTCATGAGCCGCGAAGCTTCTAAACGATTGGGTGTCCAAAAAGGCATTCTTGACTTGTCCCTTGCTCCAACACCTGCACAAGGAGACTCTGTTGCTGAGATTTTAGAAGCTATTGGTGTTGGTCAATGCGGCGGACCGGGAACAACCGCTGCTCTTGCCATGCTTAATGATGCAGTTAAAAAAGGTGGTGTCATGGCTTCTTCTTCTGTTGGCGGTTTGTCAGGTGCTTTCATTCCCGTATCAGAGGATGCTGGCATGATTAAAGCCGCAGAAGACGGAGCGCTCTCTATTGAAAAGCTTGAGGCCATGACCTGTGTTTGTTCCGTTGGTCTTGATATGATTGCTGTTCCTGGAGATACCACCCAAGAGGCAATCTTTGGCATCATTGCTGACGAATGCGCTATTGGCATGATCAATAACAAAACAACTGCTGTACGCCTCATCCCCGCTATTGGTTTAGGCGTTGGTGATCATCTCGACTTTGGCGGTCTTTTGGGTATGGCGCCGGTAATGCCCGTCAATCAATATGCTGGAACAGTCTTTGCTCATCGTGGCGGTCGCATGCCTGCTCCACTAAACTCATTAAAAAACTAGCCATTTTTTGACTTTTAGTTTGATAGCCTTAATAACTTCCTCAGAAATGCTCTGGGGAAGTTATTTTCTTTACCTTGATTTTCCACCATGGTATATTGCGACTGCGCTTTTGTATAAAAAACGCTTACTCGTTAATCGTTACCGTAACACTTTCAGCAGGAGCATCAAGAATAGAAGTGCAATGAGGACAACGGGTAGCACCTTCAGGTATTTCAGTCTTGCAATAAGGACAAAGAGGAGCTTCTACTTGAGACTCTTCTTTTTTGCCAACACTTTGCACCTTATTGATACCTTTAACTAAAAGAAATACCACAAAAGCAATAATCAAGAAATTCAATACAGCGGCAATAAAGGCACCAAAATCAATATTGGTTCCAGGCACCACAAGGCCGGAAATGGTTTCGGTTCCTCCCCCTGCTATAACTTCAATAGTGGGATTAATAATGCTTGTCGCGAGCGCAGTAACAATAGCAGTAAAGGCTCCGCCAATAATAACGCCCACTGCCAAATCCATTACATTACCACGGTTTATGAATTCCTTAAATTCGTTAATAAAGCCTTTCATAACTATCCTCCTTCTACAGTTTCCAAGTAGAAACGCCTGTTACCTGTATATCTGCAACACCTAAAAACCGTCGAAGACCAAGCGTCACTTCATCATCAAACGTAAGCGTAGTACCACTTGTTAAGATACAGAGCGGATCAGTTGCTAAAACACGATATCCCTTTTTGATCAGCGTTGCGATATCTTTCTCTTTTACAAAACGAGTAAGAATCTCTTCCATATCTGCACAGCAACCAATAGGAGCTATAGGCTCAATAACAATTGCCGCGTACTTCTTTTTGTGTACATAGTCCAAAAGGGGCTGTTCAATAATGAAAGTCATTTCTATCTCCTCTTTTATGTATTGTGACTTACCTGCAAAATAAGCACTGCGCCATAGCAAAGCTGTAAACAGATAGAAATAAGCAGGTTACCCTTTGCATGCATTCAAGACACAGGATTACAGCAAGAAAGTATTAAGAAAGATGAGCACGCACGAGATATTCAATATTACCTTCAGGGCCGCGTATAGGAGACTCAACAACCCCATCGACTATAAAGCCAGCCTGAATAAGCGCCTGTGTCACTTCAGCAATAACACGATCACGTACTGCTTGATCTCTCACCACACCATGATCAGTTTCTTCGTGACGAGATTCAAACTGGGGTTTAATAAGCCCAATGAAGATAGTAGAAGCAAGATGGCGGTAATCGCGATGAGGCGATTGAGGCAATTGAGATGATGATTCTGCTGAGTGATAGCCCAACTGTGCAAATGTGTCGGCAAGTTGTGCAAGCCCAATGAATGAAAGGTCACACACAATAAGATCAAAGGGGGCACCCAATTTTATAGGATCTGCATGCTTAATATTAGTGCGTTCAAACACCGTAACGCGTGTATCCTGTCGCAGCTTCCATGCAAGTTGTCCGTAATTAACATCGACACAGGTCACCTGTGCTGCCCCTGCTTGCAACAAACAATCACTAAAACCACCTGTTGAAGAGCCCACATCTATACAGCAAAGACCATGCACGTCTTGGTCAAAATAATCAAGCGCACCTTGAAGCTTGTATCCTCCGCGAGAAACATATGACTTTTTACCCTTAATAAAAATCTCAGCATCAGGAGCAATTTTTATAGCAGCACTTGTGACATACACATCATCAACACGCACTTCATGGGCAATTACGGCACGCAGCACTTCATCGCGCGACGGAAAAATGCCCTGTTCAACCAAGCAATCATCAAGTCGAACTTTTTTTGCTGCCATATATACCCTTACTATTCTTGCGATGCTTGTGCTTCTGCACGAAGTGGATCGAGGATATTTGCCTCCTCCGCTAATGTACCATTGGCCAACGCTTGAGCTATATCTTCAGCATCAAGCTGTTTATGCACAATGGCCAAAAAATCCGCTTCGCTTAAAACCGGAACACCTAATGAACGAGCCTTCTCATATTTTGATCCCGCGTCCATACCACAAACAACATAGCTTGTTTTTTTAGAAACACTGCCTGCGACTTTTGCACCAAGCGCCTTGAGAGCCTCTTTTGCCTCATCGCGCGTCATACCCGACTCAACCAAAGTGCCGGTAATAACAAACGTAAGACCAGCCAAAGGTGTTGGACCAACCTCCTGCGCTTCCTCTGCCATAGTTACCCCAAGAGCAGCAAGACGTGCAAGCACTTCTTTGTTTTCAGGCGTAGCCAAAAAGTCATGAATGCTTTGTGCGATGATGGTACCAATGCCTTCAATAGCGGCAATCTCTTCAACAGAGGCTGTGCTCATTGTCTCAATACTCGGGAACCGTGCTACCAGCAATTCTGCAATCGTTTTACCCACATGACGCATGCCAAGTCCATACACCACCCGAGCTAAACTCCGCGTCTTAGATTGCGCAATAGCGTCCATTAATTTTGCGGCGATAGTTTTGCCAAAAACAATAGCCTCACCTTGTTTGTTGGTCCTTCCTGACTCCAGAGCAGCAAGCGCCTCAAATTGCAGCGTATAGAAGTCAGCTACATCACGAAGAAGACCTGTCTCAACCAAACGAGTAACAATTTCTTCTCCCATGCCTTCAATATCAAGCGCTCCACGACTTGTCCAATGAAGCAAGCGCTCAACTGCTTGAGCGGGACAATCAAGCGACACACAGCGATATACCGCCTCTCCCGGCTCACGATACACGGGAGCCCCGCAAGACGGACAGGTGGTTGGCATGTGCCAAGGTTGTGTATTGCACGGGCGCAGAGACAAAATAGGACCCACTACCTCGGGAATCACATCGCCTGCTTTACGTACAATAACGGTATCGCCCACTCGCACATCTTTTCGTACAACCTCATCTTCATTATGTAATGTTGCACGCGATACCGTCGATCCCGCTACAAGCACAGGATCAAGTTCTGCAACAGGTGTTAAGGCACCCGTACGACCAACCTGTACGGTAATATCACGTAAAATCGTTGTTTTTTCCTCAGGAGGAAACTTGTAGGCAATAGCCCAGCGCGGCGCTCGAGCGGTAAACCCCATCTGATCTTGCAGGGCAAAAGAATCGACTTTAACAACCACTCCATCAATCTCATAAGGCAAGTCTCCTCGACGCTCAAGACATTCTTTGCAAAATGCATGAACTTCTTCAGGTGTCGAACAGCGGCGCACATCAGGGTTAACATGAAAGCCGCACGAAGAAAGCCATTGTAAAAGTTCCCATTGTCCTTGCGCTTTAATCGCACGATTTTGTGCTATAGCATACATAAAGGTAGATAGGTCACGATGGGCCGTCACACTCGGATCTTTTTGACGAAGCGACCCCGCAGCAGCATTGCGAGGATTTGCAAAGCTCTTACGTCCTAGTGCCTCAGCTTCAGCATTGAGTGATTCAAAACTTGCCTTAGGCATATAAATCTCGCCGCGAATTTCCACGTTCTCAATTCCGTCAATCATGCCCTCCATACCCGCACGAGCAATTTTAAGCGGAATATCATGAACCGTTCGCACGTTAACGGTAACGTCTTCCCCCGTTGTCCCATCGCCACGCGTTGCTGCTTGACGCAAACGACCTTGTTTATAGGTAAGCGCAAGTGATGAGCCATCAATCTTTAACTCGCACACAAGCGTCGGCAAAGACCCAACCGCCTCAACAACACGATTCATCCACTCATCTAGCTCTTCGAGTGACATGGCATTATCAAGCGAGTACATACGCTCTTGATGAACAACGGGCGCAAACTGATCTCCCACCGCACCACCAACGCGTTGCGTAGGAGAAGCTGAATCATAAAACTGGGGGAAGCGCTGTTCAAGGGCTTGCAATTCACGCATCAGCGAATCAAATGCAGCATCCGAAATCTCAGGATTATCTTCTACATAGTATTTATAGGTATGCCTATTTATCTCATCGCGCAAATGTTCAATACGATCTTGTGCTTGAGTACTAGTCATCGGTTGCGTTTTAGGATCTAAATCAGTCATAACAAAGACTTTCTTTGCTCGTAAGTACACCAATAGCTCCCGGAATAGCATAG
This sequence comes from uncultured Eggerthella sp., assembly GCA_900542265.1. GTDB lineage: Bacteria > Actinomycetota > Coriobacteriia > Coriobacteriales > Eggerthellaceae > Anaerotardibacter. Next base: position 5,592 of record UQML01000018.1, read on the forward strand.
AGAACATCTTCGGCGCAAACACTAATAAGCCCAACTTTATGCGACGCAACAATACCTGCTTGCGCATGCAATTCTACACCAAGTAATGCCGCATCAAGCGGGTCTAGACCTTGTGCCAAAAGGCCGGTAACCATGCCTGCAAGCACATCTCCCGTTCCCGCCTTGGCTAAAGCGGAAGTGCCTGATGTAATCACATGCGTTTTATCCTCATAGGCAATCACCGTATTTGGTCCTTTGAGAACAACTAAAGCACCATAGGCGCGTGACAGTGATTGTGCATCTCGTTCAGGATCAACACCAACCGAAAGATTAAAAGGATGAGCTAATCGCGCAGCCTCACCTGCATGAGGAGTCAACACCGTAACTAAATCTTTGCGTGCTCTATCTAGGAGCAGACTATAAACCTTTTTATGCGTTGCAAAAGACAAGGCGCCCCCATCTAAAACGATAGGTTTATCTACACGCTCGATGAGTTTAGTAACAAGATTACGGGCCGCAACATCTTGCACATCCATTCCGCTTCCCGCTAGCACAGCACCAGGATGATGCTCAGATAAAATCTGTCGAGGATGGCAAGAAGAAAACGCGCGCACAACAAGAGACGCGCGCGCCATCTGCAAAATACTTATGTTCGAAGTATCCGTAAAGACTTCTGTATAACCCGCCCCTACAAGCTGCGTTGCAACGGAAGCCATTAAAGCAGCACCAGGATAAGGAGCAGATCCCGCACACACTACTGCTTTACCGCGAGAATACTTGTTGGCATCAATAGCAGGAAACGGAAGAAGCGAGACAAACTGATCAAGCGAATCGACCATAACTAAACCATCGTCCTATCTCTTTAGTCCATATCGTCAAGAAGCGTACGTGCTTCCTTAAATTGTCGTGACAACACCTGCTTTTGATCACTCATACGAACAGGAGTAGCAATTTGATCCTGTCTAAGCGCCATAGCACAAGCAACCGCTTCTTTGTGAGTAAATGAAAGTGAGATAGGAATTTCTTGAATAGAGAGTTCTTTGGCAACCTCACGCGCCTTCCCATGAAGACGCACACGAGGCTTGCCAGCCGCATTAAGCACAATCTCAACATCACGCGGACCAATACCACATGAAAACCCTGTCCCCAAAGCTTTCAAGACCGCTTCTTTAGCAGCAAAACGTGTTGCATAGTGACGCTCAGGCGCACTTGTTGCATTGCAGTAATGCTGCTCCTCTTCAGAAAAAGCACGGCGCGCAAAAGCACTCGATCGATCCAAAATGGCTTTAATACGAGCAATTTCAACGATATCCACGCCCATTGAAACCGAAGAATCAAGTTTGGTTTCAAGCTGTGCCACAACATCAGCTTCTGCCTGCTCAAGAGCCTCTTTTGCTTGGCGATGGGTTTGGTTGTTTGATATGCGTTGTTCTTGCTCCATACCCAATTGCCCTATTCCACCGTTACTGATTTTGCCAAGTTGCGTGGTTGATCAACATCACAACCACGATTTACCGCAACTTGACGAGCAAGCAATTGAAGCGGAACCGAGGCTGTAATAGGCATAAATGAATCACGCACTTTAGGAATATAGATCACATGATCAGCAACTTTGGTAATTTCGGTATCACCTTCTGTGGCAATAGCGATAATCGATGCTCCCCGTGCTTTTGACTCAGCAAGGTTCGAGACCGTCTTATCATAGGTAGGACTTTGTGTTGCAACCGCAACAATAGGAAATCCTTTTTCAATTAATGCAATAGGACCATGCTTCATCTCCCCTGCCGGATACGCCTCGGCATGAATATAGCTGATTTCCTTCAACTTGAGCGCGCCTTCATAACACGTTGCGCTACCCAGCCCACGTCCAATATAAAAAGCAGAGTCTCGACCTTCAAAGTATTTTGCTGCCTCAATGATAGTCTCAGTATTTTGCAAAATATCTTCAATTTGTTCTGCTGTATCAGCAAGCTCACCAAATAACAAACGCGTTTGATATAGATTGAACTTCCCCTTAGTACGTGCCAGTACTAAAGCAAGGAGGGTCAAACTTACAACTTGACCGATAAAAGACTTCGTAGAAGCTACTGCAATTTCTTTATTTGCCTTGGTGTAAATTACTCCATCAGATTCACGAGCAACCGGAGAACCAATAACATTAGTAATACCAAACACTTTTGCACCCTTAATGCGTGCATCACGAATAGCGGCAAGAGTATCTGCCGTCTCACCCGACTGTGAAACAGCAACAACAAGCGTTGTTGGCGTAATAATAGGATTTCTATATCTGAACTCTGAAGCAACCTCTACTTCAGTTGGTATACGAGCCCATGCTTCAATAAGGTTTTTGGCAATCAACCCAGCATGATAACTTGTACCGCATCCAATAATGTAAACACGATCAATAAAATTCAACTCTTGGCGCGATAGCGTCAATTCATCAATTTTAATTTCTTGACCCGACATACGACCAAACAGTGTATCACGCACAACACGAGACTGTTCATGTATCTCTTTAAGCATGAAATCAGGGTAACCGCCCTTTTCCGCTACATCAATATCCCAATCTACATGCGTTATTTCAGGCTCAACCGTATTACCGAACTGGTCAAAGTAATCAATGTGGTCAGGGTGCATAACAGCAAATTGCTCATCCTCGAGAATGACAACATCACGCGTTGCATCAATAAGTGCAACAATATCTGAAGCGACATAAGCCCCATCGGCACCTAAGCCTAATACAATAGGTGAATCTTTACGCGTAGCAACAATCTCTCCTGGATTATGTTCGCAAATTACTGCAAGACCATAGGCACCCAATAACCGCGCCGAAGCTTTTTGCACTGCTTCCAAGAGATTCCCTTGGTAGTATTTTTCGATCAAATGTGCAGCAACTTCGGTATCGGTCTCGGAATCAAAAACGTGCCCTTCGGCTTCAAGCTCTTCACGAAGCTCTCTAAAGTTTTCGATAATTCCATTATGAACAACAGCAATATCATTTGCGCAACTGGTATGAGGGTGCGCATTACGCTCAGAGGGTTGTCCATGCGTTGCCCAACGAGTATGACCAATGCCACAAGTACCCAAACAATTCTCGTCAGTAACAGATGCTACCAACTCAGCTACTTTACCCAGTCGACGTACAACATTTATATTCGCTCCATCATAAACAGCAATTCCCGCTGAGTCATATCCACGGTATTCAAGGCGCTGCAAGCCTTCAAGCAAAGTATCTTTGGCTTGGATTTTTCCCGTAAAACCTACAATGCCACACATATATAAGAACTCCTCAAAACAAAGGTAAGCTTTCAATCACAAGCATGTGCTCTTTTCTGCCTTATATCACGCAGTACGACCACTTGCGTAGTAACTGATTTATTTTACCTTATGAAGTCAAAACCTGGCAGACACACACGTAAAAGCCATGACCCGATTTTCTAATATTCACCGACATGCGTCACTATGCCCACAAGATTTAAAAACAATAAAAGTGATGCCCTGCAAATTTCTTTTTTAAACCCACAAAGCATCACTTCTTTATTACGAGTAACGAGAAATATGTATGTCTGGCCTTAGTTAATGCGTCTTATGCACGAGAGGCCTGATATTCTTCTACCAGCTTTTTCTGAACATCATAGGGAGCAGGTTCATAGCCAGTAATTTCAAGCGAATACGTACCTGAACCTCGTGTCATAGCGCGCAAATCTTTAGTATAGGTAAGCACTTCAGCATAAGGAACGCGCACTACAATAATAGTGTCACCTGCATCATCAGAATCAGTACCAACAATACGGCCACGACGCGTTGCCACATCACCCATAACGGCACCCGCGTACTCTTCAGCAACCACGATATTCATGTCTGCCATTGGCTCCAAAATAACCGGATCAGCTTTTTCACATGCAAGCCTAAAACCTATGCGAGCAGCAGTTTTGAAAGCCATTTCATTGGAATCTACTGAATGATATGAGCCATCGAAGACAACGCAATCAATATCAACCATAGGATATCCTGCCAAAAAACCCTCAGCCATAGCTTCCTCAACGCCCTTTTCAACCGCAGGGATCAAGTTCTTAGGAATGCGTCCGCCTACTACTTCCGACTCAAAGGTGAAGCCAACGCCAGGATTAGGTGAAATGCGAAGCCAGCAATCTCCAAATTGTCCAGATCCACCTGTTTGTTTCTTGTGACGACCCTCTGCCTCAGCTGTCTTAGTAATAGTCTCACGATAAGGAATACGCACCGGAACTTGCTCAACCTCAACGCCAGTTTGTGCCTTCAAACGATTGAGCAAAACATCAACTGCCATATCCCCCATGGTGTAGAGCACTTGTTGATGAGTTTCTTCATCACGGACAAGAGAAATAGTAGGATCAATCTCAGCTTGGCGCGCTAAAAATGTTCCTAATTTATCATCATCATTTTTGTTCTTTGCCTTAAGGGCAACTGGATATTGTGGAATAGGCATAGGAAGTGGATCAACTTCAATGGTTCCCGATAAGGAAAGCGTATCGCCTGTTTTTGTTTCAGAGAGCTTAGGTACAACAATAATGTCACCTGCTTTAGCGCTCTTAACATCCATGGGTTCTTTACCCATCATCACGTAGAGGTGACCTAAGCGCTCCTTTTTGCCGGTGCGTGAATTAATCAGTTCAGTTGATGGCTCCATATAACCAGAAATGGTCTTAATAAAACTCAAACGGCCAACATAGGGATCAGAAACCGTCTTGAAAACAAATCCTGCCGGCTCCCCACTTTCATCGATAACAAGCTCATCGCCATTAGCTAAATAGAATGGTCCATGATGACGAGGATGAGGGAAATAGGTACAAATATCATCCATGATACCTTGGATGCCTTGCTCGATAATAGTCGAGCCCACAAATACAGGGATAAAAATCTCTTGAGCGATAGCGTCAGCTAGGAGGGATTCAAGTTCTTCTTGCGTTAGTTGCTCTTCCCCATCAAGATATTTCATCATAAGCTCGTCGTCTGCTTCAGCGACTAAATCACATAACTTATCACGAGCAATTTGTGCTGCATCAGCATACTCAGATGGAATTTCTTCAATACGCTCTCCACCGTTTTCAAAGTAACGTGCTTTCATGCGCAAAATATCAATAACGCCCTTAAAGTCTGGGCCGACTTCTATAGGAATAGTTACCGCACCAAGACGTGAGCCAAAACGGGCGTGAAGTTGTGCCATGGCAATATCAAAATTTGCACCTTCACGATCAATATGATTAATAAACACTGAACGTGAAGTACGCATAAGCTCAGCTTCATGCCAAAGGCGCGTGGTCATAACTTGAGGACCTGCAACTGCATCAACAACAAACAGGCACATTTCACATGCTTGCATAGTTGCAAGGGTATCCCCCAAAAAATCTGCCTGTCCTGAAGTATCAAGCAAATTGATCTTATAGTCTCCCTTGTAAGGAATAGGTGCAATAGAGGTACCTAAAGTAAAACGACGTCTAATCTCTTCTTCGTCATAATCCATATAGGATTTGCCGTCATGGGTAGTTCCCATACGGGGTGTTTTACCAGAAATATGAAGCATAGCCTCAGCAAAAGATGTCTTACCTGCACCGTCTTGCCCTACAAGGGCAATATTGCGGACGTGTTCGGTTGCCGGAGCAGCCATTCTCACCACCAGCCTCTCAAAGATGGTTTTACGCGATCTTAAAAATTACAATCAAAAGGAAAGCAAACCATCTTTTGTTTATGTCGGTCACAACTTTACCTGCCTCATATCCCCTCTATGGACAGATGATCGACTATTTGAACATGTTCACTAGTGTAACGCAATCAACCTCGTCGTATGACGAGGTTGATGCATCATTTTAAAAACAATATTGGTATATGAAACGGTTTTTAGGATTCCATTTAAGCTTCTTTGTTTTTAGGAGTAACAATAGTATTGTTCTCTAAAATCCATGCAAGAGCCTTATTACGCTGCGCTCCCTCTTTGAGCAAAAACGTACGTCCTGTTTTCTCCATCAGCTCAAACGTTTCTTCTTCTGCCCCAGGTGCAATTTGATGAATCATAGCCATTAAATCAGGTAATTCAATTTGAAGCTTTTCGTGCTCATATACGGCATCAAGAATAAATCCTTGAATCAATTGTATTTTAGCTTGTTCAGCAAGTGTTGCTCGAATGGTTGCTTCATTAGTGTTTTGCTCTTTGCAATACTCATCAAACTCAATACCTTGCTGCGCCAATTCAGCTTTAAAGTTTTCAAGCATGTCAGTAGTCATGCTATCAACCATTTTGTCGCTAATTTCTCCCTCAAAGCGATCAAAATAGACATCCATCAATGCGCCAATAACATATTCTTGATATTGATGATCCAACAATGCTTCAGCCTGCTCACGGAATTTGGCACGCAATTCAGCCACCGTATTAATTCCCATTGCCGCGAGATTCTGCTGAACCCATGTATCAGTAACAGCTGGAATGACTACATTTTCCGTATCGCCCTGCGCTGTTTGCGTTGCAAACTCTTTAGCTAACATGGCAATCTGCTCATCAATATCTTCTTCAGTTACAGCAGGAGGGGCAGGAACCTCAACTGTAAACGTAGAATAATCACTCAGAGGAAAACTTGGCTTAGGAACTATATTCATGATGAAGGTAAAGGGCTTATTTTGAGCAAGCTCTCCCGCTTCTTCAACCTTGCTTGATGAAAGAGGAATAATATTCTCTTGGCTCAATGCTTGGGGAATCAAGTAACTCATAACCGCTGTCCCGATAGCGTCTTTAGCCTCATCAAGACCAAGCGCGCCTACAATTTTATCAACAGGCGTTTCTCCCTCTAGAGACTCTAATTGAAATTGCTCTACAAAAGCAGCTACTCCTTTATCAAATCCCTCATTAACTTCTTCAGGAGTAGCTTCAATAATAAGTTGTATTTCATCAGGAGAAAGCGTATTACGCGTAATTTTCATAGTAGGAAAAGATCCTTTCAAAACTCAACCTTAATAGGGCATATCCCTTTGCAAGGCTTATCTCTTGTGTTCGTAGGACATGATAGCGTATTTTATTGAACAACTTATACTCATTCAAAATATCTGCTCAACTAATCAGCCATCTCTCTCTTACAATATATGACTATGGATGAATCAAAAATATACAAGCCCCGTTATAAGGTGAAAGCGCAATCAACCCCGCTTCTGTCTCTTAAAGACGATCACTCTCGTTCTCCTCACCCTTATCCAGAAATACCTCGTGAAATACGAGCAGAAAATGAAGATGATGACGGGTATGACCCTTATTCAGACTACCATCCTCGAGAAAAGTTTTTTGAAGACAACCCTTGGGATTAGCGCCATCCAAAAGACAAAAAAATCCCTGCACACTATCAATGTGCAGGGATTACAACAAAGCAGTATGTAAGATGCTTTTTTAGAGAGCTTTCTTAGCAACCTCTACCAATGCTGCAAAAGCTTGAGGGTCATTAACAGCCATATCAGCTAATACCTTACGATCAAGCTCTACGCCAGCTTTCTTAAGGCCATTCATGAACACAGAGTAAGACAAGCCATTGATGCGTGCTGCCGCATTAATACGGGTAATCCAAAGACGACGAATTTCACGCTTCTTATTACGACGATCACGGTATGCATACTGGAGAGAATGCTGTACCTGCTCTTTAGCAGCACGATATGAACGAGATTTTGCACCATAATAACCCTTGGCGCGATTGAGGGTGGTACGACGCTTTTTATGAGCTGAAACTGCGCGCTTTACACGTGGCATATTCTAGTTCCTTTCCGATATGGCTTAACGAAGACCGAGGTTACGAGCTACGGTTTTCTGATCTGCAGTAGATACTTCGGTCTCATGACGGAAGTTACGCTTACGCTTCTGGCTTTTCTTGGTAAGAATATGGCTCTTGTAAGCCTTAGCACGCATAATCTTGCCAGATCCGGTTACGCGAAAACGCTTTGCAGTACCGGAATGGGTCTTCATCTTAGGCATTTATTCGTCCTTTCCTTGTTCATCTTTCTTCTTTTTCACCGTTGTAGGCAACGGAGCAATAAGCATGTGCATATTGCGGCCTTCCATCTTTGGTTGGTTTTCGATAACCGCAACATCCTTTAAGTCATCAGCCAAACGTTCCAAAATTGATAAGCCTAATTCTGGATGAGACATCTCACGGCCTCTAAACATAATGGTGATTTTGACCTTCGAACCAGCTTCCAAAAAACGGATGATGTGCTTTTTCTTGGTTGTATAATCACCCACATCAATTTTGGGACGAAACTTCATTTCTTTCGTTTCGATCTTGCTTTGGTTCTTGCGTGCTTGTTTAGCGCGAATAGCCTGATCATACTTGAACTTTCCATAGTCCATGATGCGACATACAGGCGGATCTGCTTGAGGAGCAATCTCAACCAAATCTAACCCCTCATTGTCGGCGACACGCTGAGCTTGCTCGATAGGCATGATCCCCATCTGTGAACCGTCATATCCAATCAGACGGCATTCCCTAATGCGGATATCCTCATTAAGCCTTGGTTCCTGAGCAGCTATGGCGCCCACCCCCTTTTCTACTTTCTCTATAAATAACAACACCATACGCGTTGTTTATAACCCTTTAGCCATAAAAAAACCTGTGCACAAAAGCCCACAGGTTAAAAGACACACAAATGTGTTAAGAATCTTTTAAAGACCCATCAGCTTCATAGCCAAACCAGGTGGAGAAAAGCTTTTACTCTTCTCACTTGTTTCATAGCCTTGACACTATACCATGCAGCTAGCCATCCTGCAAGCAGACACATAAAACGCAAGGTTAACGGTAGCAAGACACAACTATCTTTATAACTATCCTTGTGAAGAAGGTTCCACACTGATGCTGATACGCCTAATAGTGTCTGCTAGATTACCCGACTGATTAGCGTTGCTGTAATCATAGGTAAGCGTTGCTCCCCAGTCGTATACTCCATCGCCTTGTTTACCGGTACCATTAAAACTCGTTTGTTCGGTAATGAGTGTTTTTCCGTCCGTATCGTAGGTTGAATAGCTTGCACTATCGGTTGGAGCATTTAATACAGCAGGATTGAGATCCGTTAGACCCGCAGCGCGAAGTGAGTTTTGAATAACATGAGCCGACTGAATGGCATCAACAAATGAAATGGTACCGTATCCCAAAGCGGATGTCGGTGCTGTATACGATGCCCATCCTACCTGGCCACCTTCGTTAAGGCGAAGAACCACCGTCGGAGTACCACGCTTGGGATCACCTTGTTCTTCGGTGAGAGGAACAACGACTTCACTCTTTAAATTACCTACTTCGATAGGCGTCTCTGATTCAACAGTTGCACCATGCCCAATATGTGATATCGCTTCATCTTTAGTTAGCCCCAAAAGACTTACTAAATTGACAACTTCGGAGGTTGCCGTAACTTTTTCTTTTTCGTCAGCATCTTCCAAAAGCGTAGTTGAGTCTTGCTGGGCAGACGTTGATACATTTTTCTTATCTGCTTCTAAAAACATCAAGACGCCCACCACGATAAGAGCAATAAGCATCAAAACGAGAATGGTGGCTAAAAATGTAAGAGCGACACGAACGCGTTTATTATGACGCTGTCTATTTGAGTACTCTGTAAGCGAGATGCGGCCTCGTTGCTCACGCTCAACTTCATCGAGAGATATCTGACCATCATAGGTATCATGCGTACCATGCGTATCATACGCACCATCTGTATCAGATGACACTTCTTGCTGCTTCATACGCTCAATAACCGCATCAGGAACCGCAGGAGGCGTTGGTTCATCGTCAAGAATAATGGTTTCAAAAGCATCAGATAAGTCAGCGTTGGTGGCAATATCAATATTGTTCGCACCAGAAACAACTTCATCAACTTGCTCGCTGAGATGCTCGACTTCTTCTACCTCAGTATTCGCAGTCTCTTCATCATGTTCTTGATTCTCTGGTTTTATACTCACGATCCCATTCCTTACGACAAAGCATGATTTATTGACGTATCACTTATCGCGTCTATCTTAAACCAAACCAATACACGCAAAAAGCTATAACCAATAACCCCATCACAATAAGCACAATACGTTGGGTTTTTTGAAAGGGCACATCGACATTGTTTAAATCATCAAGCGTTTGTTCGTGATGAGCTTCGTCTGAAGTTTGCAAATCGCTTTTATCAGATGGTTGAGACGTATCAGATGATTTCCCCTCATTAGATGGTTGAGACGTATCAGAAGAAGGCGATGGGATGTCAGGTTGATCACAAGTGGTAGGAGATGCGCCAATATAAATCACCTCTTCATCCACCTTTTGCTCAGATGAAGAATCTGCATGAGACGATACCGTGATTTTCTTATACGATCCCTTTTGCGACATACAAATCCTCCTCGCTAAGTTCTCATGAGATTTTAAAAATCAGGGGAGCGGCAACATGCATAAAGCAATATACCTGCACCCCTGAATTGTAGGTGTTTTATTGAAACTTTACGGTAACGTCATTAGCAAGCACGTCGATAATTTCATGCGCTTCATCAAGCGTCTCTCCGCGCGCAAATAGATAAATCTTGATTTTGGGCTCAGTACCCGAGGGGCGAACAATAACTTTATTACCGCCTGCCAAATCAAACTCAACAACGTTAGCATCAGGTAAACCGAGATAGCCGCCCTTGTAATCTTTAACCTCTTCAACCGCATAACCAGCAAAAGAAGCAGGCACATCGCTGCGTAAAGAATCCATCAGCGCCGACATCTTTTTAGCTCCAGCAGCTCCTTCAAAAGTAAGAGAGACTGTCTTGTTTTGATAATAGCCGTACTGCGCATAGAGTTCCTGCATGACCTGGTAAAGGTTTTTGTTTTGTGCGCGATAATAACGTGCCATCTGACATATCAACATCGAAGCCACAATAGCGTCTTTGTCACGTGCATGCGTTCCTGCCAGATAGCCATAAGATTCTTCAAAACCAAATATAAAGCGGTCTTTTTGCCCCACCTTTTCAAGATCAGCTATCACGCCACCAATCCATTTAAACCCAGTCAAGACACGCTTAATTTCAACCCCATAGGTCTCTGCAATTGCATCAACCATGGAAGTTGAAACGATGGTTGTAACAGCAAGAGGGTTTTCTGGCAACGTGCCTTGCTTTTGACGCACCTCACACAAATAGTTGAGAAGCAGTACGCCCACCTCGTTGCCCGTCATGAGGCGATACTCTCCCCCATCCTTGATAGCAATACCTACACGGTCAGCATCAGGATCAGTTGCCAACAATAAATCAGGATTTACACGCTCGCATAGCGCTATGCCACATTCAAGCGCCTCTCTAATCTCAGGATTAGGATAAGGACAGGTAGGAAACGTGCCATCAGGACGCGATTGTTCTTCAACTACATATACATCACGCACTCCAATGCGCTCCAGAATACGCGTCACACACTCAAGGCCAGTGCCATTAAGCGGGGTGTACACCACACGTAGATCTCCGTCCGCACAAGCCGGATCAACAACATCTTGCGCATACACCGCATCGAGATAAGAATCGATGACTTCCTCAGACATAAAAGAGACAAGCCCCGCTTCAATTGCTTTATCAAGCGGCATCAGCAAAACATCATCAAATATATCAATTGAGGCGATAGCGTTAGTGATACCATCTGCAATCTCATCAGTAATCTGACATCCATCTGGTCCATAAACTTTATAACCGTTATATTGCGATGGGTTGTGTGAGGCCGTGACATTAATACCAATGCCGCATCCCAAATAGCGTGTTGCGAAAGAAAGAGCGGGCGTTGGTTCCAGGCGAGGATACACAAAAGAAGAAATACCATTTGCCGCAAGCACACATGCAGAGCGGTGAGCAAAAAGGCGCGAATTAATACGAGAGTCATAACAAATTGCAACCTTTTGAGGCAGCTCCGGATGCTCTTTTAAGTAACGAGCAATACCCTGTGTTGCACGACCAACCGTATAGATATTCATACGATTTGTACCCACACCTAATACGCCACGCAAACCACCAGTACCAAAACTTAATTCTTGATAGAAAGCATCTTCAATCGCACTATCCCCTGCTTCTTTGAGAGCGATAAGCTCTTGTGCGAGCATCTCATCGTCCACTTGAGCAATCCAACGATCCAAAAGATCTTGATACTTCATCTTTAAAAGACTCCTTATCTTGTGCAATTGTGCATTTTCTTCAACAAACGTTCTATTACGTAACAATACCTCTAAGTATAGACGCAAAGCCTTGCAAAACAGGTAGAATACCCATGCTAGATATGAATAACCATAGAGAACTAAAGAGGTGTCTATGCTTGAAATAAAAAATTTAGTGTTTGACGTGCCTGTTAGTGAAGATTCAAGCAAGACCAAACGCATCATTGATGACCTTTCACTCACTATTGATGATGACAAGTTTGTCGTCATTACCGGTCCTAATGGTGGCGGAAAGTCAACGCTTGCCAAACTTATCATGGGTATTGAAACGCCCACGGCAGGAACCATTACCTACAACGGACAAGATATTACTCATGCCTCGATTACAGAGCGTGCACGCTTAGGTATTGGATACGGGTTTCAACAACCCGCACGCTTTAAAGGAATGAAAGTAAAAAAACTCCTCGAAATAGCAGCAGGCCAAAGACTTCCTATGCTTGCTTGCAATGAATACCTTGCTCAAGTCGGTCTTTGCAGCGCTAATTACTTGACCCGCGAAGTAGACAAATCGCTTTCCGGTGGTGAGCTTAAGCGTATTGAAATTGCAACGGTTTTGGCAGCTAATCCCAATCTTGCTATTTACGATGAGCCCGAAGCAGGCATTGACCTTTGGAGTTTTGACCGACTCACACAAACGTTTGAGTCGCTTTATAAAAACCAAGCAGGAAAAACCATTGTCATCATTTCCCACCAGGAGCGCATTATTACGCTTGCTGATGAGATTGTATGTCTCGAAGCTGGTCGCATCAAAATGCAAGGACCAGCTCAAGAGATTATTCCTAGCCTTGGTTTTATCCAAAAGGACAACCCTCATTGCGCTCTCACTGAACCAACAGAGCTTCATATCACTGAAATCCCCACAACCTGTTAGGAGAATACTATGGCAGTCGATTTATCTCCTATTGATGCAGATTTGCTCAAAACTCTCACCAGCGTCCATGGAATTCCTGAAGGCGCTTACAATATCCGCAAAGATGGCGAGCTTTTGACCCGTCACTCTTCAGCCAATATTGAGATCTCCACTAAAACGGATCATCCTGGTATTGATATCCGCATCAAGCCGGGCACTAAGGGCGAAAAAGTCTATATTCCTGTGATCCTTTCTCGTGCTGGTATCAAAGACGTGGTCTACAACAATTTTTATATTGGTGATGATTGCGATGTGACTATCATTGCTGGATGTGGCATCCATTCTGATTCCCATGAAGCCGCAGAGCATGATGGTATTCATACCTTCTATGTGGGAAAAAACGCACGCGTAAAATATATTGAGCGCCATTATGGTGAAGGCACGGGCACTGGTGATCGTATTTTGAATCCTGTCACCAAGGTCTATCAAGAAGAGAATTCCTACTGTGAGATGGAAATGACTCAGCTGCGTGGCGTCACCTCAACTATCCGTGACACGGATGCTGAATTAGGAGCAGGTGCAAAACTCGTTTTGACCGAAAAGCTTCTCACTCATGACAAGCAACACGCCACATCAAATATGAATATTCGCCTTATTGGCAAAGACGCCAACGTGCAAGTCATTTCACGCTCAGTTGCGATGGATGAATCCGTTCAGATCTTTAATCCCCTCGTTACTGGTGAGGCCGCATGTCATGGCCATGTCCAATGTGATGCCATTATCCAAGGGAAAGCGATCGTAAAAGCAATTCCTGGCATTGAAGCAGCGCATGAAGATGCACAACTTATTCATGAAGCAGCTATTGGAAAAATTGCAGGCGATCAGATTATTAAGCTTATGACTCTTGGTTTGACCGAAGAAGAAGCAGAACAAGAAATTCTTGACGACTTTTTGAGCTAGGATAGAACACGTCAACTAATAATGGGTAAAGGTGGTAGGCGCACAACAACACGCTTGCCACCTTTGTCTGTCCTTATCGAGCAAAGGTACTGAGGTGTCGTCGTGGATACTGCACGTTATCGCGCTTTTGTAGAAGCAGTAGATAAAGGAAGCTTGTCTCAAGCTGCCAAAACTCTTAACTACACCCCGTCAGGGGTTAGTCAATTAATTAGTGCGCTTGAGCGTGATTTAGGATTCCCCCTACTCGAGCGCACTAAGCATGGTGTCCGTTTAACTAAAACAGGAGAAACGCTTCTACCTGTTGTACGCGCTATCGTGCAAGAAGAAGAACGTCTCAAAGAAATGTCCAGTGAAATTAATGGACTAACGATTGGTTCTGTGACTATTGGTTCTTACCCCAGCGTTGCAACGCACTGGCTTCCTAAAGTTATTAAAGCCTTTCACGAACATTATCCCAAAATCGAAATTCGCGTTATGGAAGGCATACATCAAGAAATTGATGACTGGCTTTCAACCTATCAAGTTGATCTTGCCTTTATGTCGCAAGCACCTAACAGTCCCTATGAGTGGATTCCCCTTGGCACTGATTCTATGGTTGCAGTCTTATCACTTGACCATCCTTTGGCCAATGCCGAATACTACCCTATTGAGCGTGTTGAAGAAGAAGCTTTCATCATGCCTGGTCTTGGTCACGACATTGACACGATGCACGTGTTAGAAAAATATGATCTTAAACCTCATGTTGTTATTGAGACCATTGAAAACGCAAGTATGCTTGCCATGGTTGAACAAGGAATGGGTATGTCAGTGGTGAATAGCCTTCTTACCAAAAAACTAAATTTTGATATTGCACTTGTTCCCATTCAGCCAGAGAACTCCATCATTTTTGGTTTGGCAATTCAATCGTTACAAGATGCAAGTCCGGCAGTGCGGCGCTTTGTCGAATACGCCATTGATCAGCTCAATCAGTTGACCTAGTTTGAATAATAAAAGGGTGATGAGGCATTTCTGAGCAGTGCGCTTGATGCGTTACTGCTCTTTTTTATGGTAGCTCCACCAATACATCATGCCGACAAAGAGCGCACCGCCCACAATGTTACCGGGTACCGTTGCCGACCAATTCCATAAGCATCCCATAACATTCATCATGGCAGGATCACATCCCGCAACGACAGTACCTGTTGCAGAGAGCAAACAACCCATCGGCATGAAAAACATGTTGGCCACGCAGTGTTCAAAACCACAGGCGACAAAAGCGCTGATGGGGAGAAGAATGCCAAGCATTTTATCAGCGACACTTCTACTTGCGTATGCAATCCATACACCTAAGCATACGAGGAAGTTACACATGATACCTTTAGCAAAAAGCGTAAGCCAATCTCCCGTCATTTTGCCGTACGCAACGCTTACCATGGTATCGCCTACAATGCCACCATTCATGGCCTGGAACTTCGTGAGATAGACAATACCAACCATCACAAGCGCACCCACAAGGTTACCGAAAAAGACAATCACCCAGTTTTTCCACACGGCTGACCAGGGAATTTTTTTAGAAGCCGCCGTCATAACAATCATGGTATTGCCCGTAAATAATTCAGCGCCGCACACCACTACAAGCAGCAATCCCAAACTAAAGAGACATGCGCCAAAAACACGCTGCACCGCAAAAGGTAAATTGGGATCCCCCACGACGAGGCAGAAATACATTGCGCCTAGTGAAATGAACGCACCAGCCATAATGGAAAGTAAAAAGCTTTGTTTAAACGACATAGCAGTTTTCGTTACACCAAGCTCTTCAGCTTTTGCTTCAATCGCTGCAGGAGCGAGCGCATCAAACGAGATTTTTTGCTGGGGAGTTTCAGCCATATCTGCCTCCAATATTGCACGATCCTTTTAAAGGACGCAGATGACAACAATGGATTTCCAATAAATAAGTAACCAACTGACACCATTAAAGCCACCATAGCGCGTAATATGTAAAGAAGAGTATAGGAAATGTCACATGTAACATGAGAACGCACAGACTGAAGGCGGGATTGTTTGTTTAGTGGCATTAAAGTTGCGTTGTGTCCTGACCCATTTTTCTTTACCTCACGTTTCCACCATGCTATGCTGCAAACGTATATTTTAGTTTTGATATAACTACGGCCAAACTACTTGCTAGTGATGCATACATTATGCAGCAGCTAGCTACTATCGGGCCAAGGAGGTAAAGCCGTGTTGAAGACTAAACGCAGCCAAGCTTTACTCCGCTGTGCATTGGCTGCCATATTAGTATGTGGTTTAACCATACCTAATTGGAGCAATATTGCACTAGGCGAAGAAAGCTTAGAAAAAAAGACCCCCCCCCACAGAGCTAATTAGCACCTCTCCTGAATCAGATCCCAATACAACATCTGATTCAACTGATCTGGATTCAAATCCAACAGATACTGCAACAGATCCAAATGTTGCCCCTCCCTCAGATCCTGAGGATGCCTCAAATCAAACTCAACAATCCAATACACAAAACCTTGCTAATTCCCTGTTAGTTTCTCCTTTGGTTGCACCCGTACTCTCTGCAACACCACAAGTTGACACGACAGGTAGATTTACTCTTGGTGATTACACCCTATGGGGAGTGGACGGCGACACCATTAGTGCCTCCGACTTTATCTATGACACAAGCGCTAAAACCATTACGGTTAGCTGCAGGCATAACTACCCATCGCTTGAAGAAACGACTGAAGAAGCAAAGCTAACAAGCTAGGCAAAAATTGCTTTTAGCTTCAATAGAGGCCTTTCCCTACATAAAGCAAGTACCTTTTCAAGCCCGATACTTAAAGAAAGAGCTATGCGATTGCCCGATAGTCGCATAGCTCTTTTACTATGGTTCTTTTACATATACTAAGACACATAGCAACCACCACACTGCTACAATAATTATCAAAGATTTATGAAAGCAAAAAAATGCAACAACAAACAATATAACTACAAGGGAATTGCAATGAACATCAATGGACTCATCACAGTCTCACCTGACCAGACAGATCTCATACAAGATTTGATCGTATGGATGGGAAAAGTATATGAAACTGAACCCTATACCCAAGCTTTTCTTGAGGGCATCCGTGCTAAAGGAGATCAGGTAGAACAAATTTCTCAAACAATCATGCGTTCTTTTATTACCTCTGGCGCTCCCGTAAAGCGCGTATATTGTACGCCTGACACAAACGGTTGTTTTATTGGTTATCAACGTTCTGAGCAAGACAAACCCAGCACGTATTATGAGCAGCTTTCTATGGATGCAGTAAAAGAAGATCCTTGTCTTGGAGATAAACAAGCAGGCCTTGTCTTCTTGCAACAAACTATCATGTGGCCCATTTCTGATTTTGAATGGTATCCTGATGTCGTGGGTGATAAAGACTATATTCATATTGTTAATATTGGTGTCAAGAAGGAATTTCAGCATACTGGCACCATGAATGAGCTTTTCAAGCCGGTATTAGCATATGCACAAGAGCAAGGATTGCCTGTCTTTCTTGAGACCTATTCTGATGAACTTGAAGCAATGTATCAGCATTATGGTTTCACTACACTCGAAGTTCTGGAATCCCCCACCACACCTCTTAAAGAGCGCTGTATGATGTTTCCCGCAAACTAACCAATAACCTACCATCGCTCGGCTTAAATTGTATGAAACACTTATGAACCGATACACTTATGAGGTTGGTTTTATAATAATCTTGCTATAGTTGAGAGCATAAAAATTTTGGAAGGAAAACTATGGACGTATTAGAATCTGTAAAACGCATTTTGAGCGACAATCTTGACATTGATCCTGCTGATGTAACTGCAGAATCAACATTTGAATCATTAGAGATTGATTCTCTTGATATGGTAGAACTTATTTCTGAACTCGAGGAAGAGTGCGACATCGACTTTGGTGATCCCGAGGGCTTAGACACCGTTGGTGACTTAGTTGATTATGTTGCAAGTCTTGTTGACTAAGCACAACTTTTAGACAATTAGATCGGTTCTTATACTTTTGTTCGAGATCTTAGAACAAATAGACGCCTTTGTATGGGGCCCAGCAATGATAATCCTGTTGCTGGGCTCTCATTTATACCTCACGGTTCGCACTGGCTTTATCCAGCGGAAACTTCCGCTTGCCATCAAGCTTTCTCTTAAACGTGATGCACAAGCACAAGGCGATGTGTCGCCTTTTGGCGCCCTTGCTACTGCTCTTGCCGCAACCATTGGCACCGGCTCTATTGTAGGTGTAGCAACAGCGATTCTTGCCGGTGGTCCAGGTGCTATTTTCTGGATGTGGCTCACCGGTATTTTTGGTATGGCGACCAAATACACTGAGGTGTTTGCTGCAATCAAATACCGCGTAAAAGACCACAATAATGAGATGCTCGGCGGTGCAATGTATGCTTGGCGTCGTGGCTTTATCAAAAATGGGAAAGTACCCTGGTATGCAAAACTCGGCGCAGGATCTTTCGCACTCTTTGCTGCAATTGCCGCTATTGGCACCGGTAGCGCCGTTCAGTCATCAGCTATGACAGGCATTCTTACGTCTTCAGGCATTAATGTTCCTAGTTGGATTATTGGCATCATCATTGTTGTTGCTGTTGCGGCCGTTATTTTTGGTGGCGTTAAATTCATCACCAAAGTTTGTGAGATGCTCGTCCCTCTTATGGCGATCGGGTACGCTCTTGGATGCGTGGTTATCCTTTGTATGAATGCACCGTTTTTGGGGGAAGCCATTGCGCTTATTTTCGAGTGCGCTTTTACTCCTCATGCAGCCTTTGGTGGCGCTGTTGGTTCAGGTGTTATGACCGCCTTACAGTTTGGTTGTGCTCGCGGTCTTTTTTCAAACGAATCAGGCCTTGGCTCTGCCCCTATTATTGCCTCAGCAGCACGCACTAAAAACCCTGCTGAGCAATCACTTGTTGCCATGACAGGAACGTTTTGGTCAACCGTTGTAATCTGTGCGCTTACAGGCATTGTTATGGTATCAACGATGCTTGCTTATCCAGAAATCCAAGAAACAATTCTTGCAAATCCCACTATCTTTTCTGGTGCCCAACTAGCAAGTCTTGCTTTCTCAGAAATCCCCTATCTTGGTACTCCCCTGCTTGTAATTGGTATGGTAGCTTTTTCCTATTCAACAATTCTTGGTTGGTCGTATTACGGCAATCGTTGCATTACCTACCTCTTTGGTAAGCGCGCCGTTAAACCATATCAAGCAGTCTATGTTGCTGCTGCCTTTTTAGGGGCTATTGGTATTGGTGATATTGTCTGGACTATTTCAGATATTGGTAACGCCCTTATGGCCATACCTAATATCATTATGGTGTTATTGCTCTCAGGAATGGTTGCACGCCAAACCAAATACTATGTTTATGAAGATCGTATTGAAGAGGCCGATGAGTCACCCATTCCAATACTTGAGTCTAAGTAGAAAGCTCAAACTAGCTACATTTGCTAGCTAGTTTTCCGTGAACGACGTCCATCAATATCTGACAAACCTTCTGCACCACCAACAATCTCATTAATCTCAGTCGTAATGGCATCTTGACGTACGTGATTGTAGAGCAGATGCAAATCATGCAAAATATCATCAGCATTATCTGTTGCATTTTTCATGGCTGCTTGACGAGAAACCTGCTCACCTGCTGCCGAATTAATGAGCATATAGTATAAATATCCCGAAAGATATTCGGGAAGCAAGCGCTCTAAAACAAACTCACGACTTGGCTCGTAATTGATAGGACCTTCCAAGTTTTCAACCGTGGGTCGCGCTCTGAAATGCCTTGACGGCCAATTTGTACGCGTTGATTTTCAAAAATTGTCATGTCGATGGGCATTAAGCGCCATTGCACGGGAATCTGCTCAATTGACTGTTTACGGTGATGATTGTAGAGCGCAAATACCTCATCGATTTTATTATCAAGATATTGGTCTACAAGATATTCTGCAATAGTGTTCGATTCATCCACATGAGGCTTTTCAGAGAGATCCCTAAACGCAAGCACAGGCTGTTCTTTACGATAAGTAAAGTAATTGATTAAAACCTTTCCGCATAGTATAAGATCAACTTCTTTACCCTCCGCGCGCAATGAAGTAATCAATGACTCGCCGCGCCTGATAATATCGTGGTTAAAATGACCTGCTAAACCACGATCTGAACCAATCAGGATGACAAGAGAACGTCGTATTTCATCATGAGGCGTTGCCAGCGGAACTGGCTCCGCATACTTATCCGCAAGATTACTCAAAAGAGCACGCATTGCTTTTGCATAAGGTTCTGCTCGCTCAACACGACCTTGCGCGCGATGGATTTTTGTACGTGCCACCATCTCCATAGTAGAAGTGATTTGGCGCGTAGATGTAACTGAAGCAATGCGTTTGCGAATTGCCGCTAAATTGGCCATTCGTACTATCCCCTACAATAGAATCCCCTCAAATCATTAGTACTAGCCTAATACAAGTAGCACCAAATGCAAGTCAATTTAGAACTGTCTTAAGGATCAACACGCAACGTACGCATAGCATTAATGATAGCAATGACCGATACTCCCACATCAGCAAAAATAGCGAGCCACATGGTTGCGAGACCTAGGGCTGCAAGAATTAGCACGATGAATTTTACTGCGAGAGCAAAAACAATATTGGTATAAACAATTCGCATTGTTTTACGTGATACCTTTACGGCTGTCACTAAACGCTCAGGATCATCATCCATTAAAACAACATCTGCAGCCTCAATAGCGGCATCGGAGCCTAAAGCACCCATTGCTATACCAACATCCGAGCGAATCAGCGCAGGAGCGTCATTAATACCATCGCCTACAAAAGCAACCTTTTCACCTTTGGGGCTCGAATCTATGGCAGAAACTAAGTATGCCATCTTGTCCTGAGGCAAAAGATCTGCATGATAGGCATCGAGTCCAAGCTTTGCAGCAATTTTAGCCGCTACCCCTTTGCGATCCCCGGTAAGCATAACGGTTTTTGTGATACCAAGGTTTTTAAGCTCAGCAATCGTGTGAGCAGATGTTGGCTTGAGAATATCTTCTACTACAATAACACCCCAGAAAATTCCCTCAACAGCTGCATAGAGCACCGTAGCATCACTGATACCTGAAAAAGCATCTGCAAGATATACTTCAGTAACTGCCTGATTGGTGCGTGCGGTTTTTACCTTATAAGACTCCATCAAACGAGCATTTCCAACAAGGATATGATGCCCATCGACAACACATGCAATACCTTGTCCTGCTATCTCTTCAGTTGTTTCAATGCGCTCAAGATTAAGCGTATTTCCTGCAGATTCATATGCTTCTTTTACCGACATGCCAATGGGATGCGTCGTGTAACTTTCCGCTAGCGCTACATATTCAAGCATCTGCTCAGGACTTGTTTCAGCTATTGTTTCAGGTGATACTTCTGAGGAAAGACATACTTCACTCACCTGGAATTTGCCTTGAGTAAGAGTTCCGGTTTTATCAAATAAAACCGTTTTTACATGATAGAGCGCTTCAAGATAATTAGACCCTTTAATCATAATGCCGTGACGCGATGCTCCACCAATACCGCCAAAAAAACCAAGAGGAATTGAAATCACCAATGCACAAGGACACGACACAACAAGGAAAATCAAGCCACGTTCAACCCAATTTGCCCAATCGAAATTAGTAAAGAAAGGAGGAATCACTGCAATTGCAAGAGCCAATCCACAAACAATGGGCGTATAGTAACGAGCGAAACGCGTAATGAAATTCTCCATTGGGGCTTTTTCATCCGCAGCATTTTCAACAAGTTCCATAATGCGGGAAACCGTTGAATCCTCAAACATTTTAGTGGTCTTAACACGCAAAACATGAGAAAGATTAATGGATCCCGAGTGGACTTCAGCACCAGGAACAATTTGTCTGGGCAGACTCTCACCAGTCAAAGCAGCCGTATCAAGTTCCGATTCACCCTCAATAACTTCACCATCAAGTGCTATGCGCTCACCAGGCTTGATGACAATAATACTCCCCACTTCGACATCTTCTGGATCAACAACCATCTGAGTATTGCCCTGTTCCACTGTGACTGTTTCAGGACATATATCCATCATCTCTGCAATAGAGTCACGCGATTTATCGACCGCATAATCTTCAAAGAGCTCACCAATTTGATAAAACAGCATAACGGCAATTGCTTCAGGAAACTCTCCTAGACAAAGAGCACCAATGGTAGCAACCCCCATTAAAAAGTTCTCATCAAATACGTGACCTTGCCTAATATTGCGCGCTGCTTTAAGTAAAACAGGGTAGCCCAGCACGAGATAAGGAACAATAAAGACAAGAAGTGCAAGAATAGGATAAGCAGAGACAGGTTCTGGCAAATATGATCCATAGAGCACGGTTCCAAATTGCGCTCCTAGGATGCAAGCAACCACAAACAGACCAGCACCAACGCCGATTCGCACTATTTCTTTTGCACGTTTAGACATACATAGTCCTATTTCACTACCAAGCGGCAATCATCTTCATATGATGAGATTATTTTTTGAATAGGATCAATGAGATCAGCAACGTCTAATCCTTCAGTTTCGAGTGTGAGCTTTCGAGTCATAAACGCAATGCGTGCATGAGTAACACCAGGCAATTTCTTAATATCTTCTTCCATACGAGCAGCACAGTTTGCGCATCCTAAGTTTTCAAGTTTGAATGACTTTTTCATGGCTCTACAGTCCTTTCTTAAAGCTTTCAACTAACACATAAAATCAGTTTATTTTTAGACAAAAGCTCTACTCGCAAATATGTGACATACCTTGTGCGAGTACCGTTAATACATGATCATCAGCAAGCGAGTAATGGATGTTTTTCCCCTTGCGTGTAAAACGAACAAGACGCGCTTGTTTTAAGATACGCAACTGATGAGAAACAGCACTCTGGGTTGCGCTGATTACTTCAGCAATATCAGAGACATTCTTATCCCCCTCAATTAAAGCAAAGAGAATTTTGATGCGTGTTGTATCGCTAAAAACCTTAAATAGATCGGCAAGATCGTACAGAAGCTCTTCATCAGGCAAACCGTCAGACACAAAACTTTGGATATCAATAACTGCATCACCATGCAAACAAGACTCTTCTTGAAATAACTGATATCTTTCTGGTTGCTGAATATCTTTCTCAATCTCGCTCATACGCTATGCTACCTTCTTGTTCTTTTTCCCTCTTTTGTTATTACATATGTTCATTTGTTCATATATTAAATCGTAAAACACCCCTCGTCAAGTTATCTTCTCATAAAAAACGCTCCCTTGATGTCTGTCCGCCTTACGATATACGGAAGATCAAGAGAGCGCTTCACCACCCCATCGCCTAAAACGATTAAGGTTGGTTTAAATTATTAAACTGAATATTAGAGAATACGCAGATTAACCTCTTTAAGCTGACGACCCGTAACTTGAGAAGGAGCTCCCGTCATAGGATCAGATGCCGATGAGGTCTTAGGGAATGCAATAACATCACGAATTGAATTCTTGCCTGCAATCAACATAACCAAGCGGTCAAGGCCAAGCGCAATACCGCCATGAGGAGGAGCGCCTAATTCGAGAGCATGAATCAAGTGTCCAAACTTCTCATCAATCTCTTCATCAGTCAAGCCGCAAACACGTAAGACGCGACGTTGCTCATCAGCGTTGTGAATACGAATGGTACCGCCACCGACTTCGAATCCGTCCATAACAAGGTCATACGAATAAGAACCGCACTCTAGAGGATTAGATTCAATCTTATCCATATCCTCATCGAGCACATGCGTGAAAGGGTGATGCTCAGCAGCATACTTCTTCTCATCCTCGTCATATCTAAACATAGGGAAGTTAACAACCCAAAGCAACGAATGACCTTCACGAGGAATACTCAGCGCATCTGCCATATGGAGACGAAGAGCAGAAAGCACTGCACTTGCCGTGTCATAAGTGTCCGCAGCAAACAGAATAAGGTCTCCTGGCTCGACATCCATTGCTTTCTTTAACGCATCAAATTCTTCATCCGTAAAGAACTTGATAATAGGGCTCTTCTCTTTACCATCAGTGGTAAAAGCAATCCAGGCCATGCCCTTTGCACCATTGTCAGCTGCAATATCAGCAAGCTTTTCAATTTCACCACGAGACCAATCGCCCGCACCTTTAGCATTGATAGCTTTAACTACTCCACCAGATTGCGCAACGCTTGAAAAGACCTTAAAACCGGAGTCTTTTACGATGTCAGTAAGATCAACGAGCTCCATGCCAAAACGGGTATCTGGTCTGTCACAACCAAAACGATCCATGGCTTCTTTATATTGCATATGCTGAAGCGGGAATTCATGTTCAATACCAACTGCTTCAAGCGTTTCTTTCATAACGCCTTCCATCATGTCAGTAACATCATCGCCCTCGACAAAACTCATCTCGATATCAACCTGAGTAAATTCAGGCTGGCGATCAGCACGCAGATCTTCATCACGGAAGCAGCGTGCGATTTGATAGTAGCGCTCAATACCGCCAACCATCAGCATCTGCTTAAACTGCTGAGGACTTTGAGGAAGCGCATAGAATTTGCCAGGGTTAGGACGAGAAGGAACAATATAGTCACGGGCACCCTCAGGAGTGGAGTTAGCCAAAATAGGTGTCTCAACCTCGATAAAGCCACGCTTGTTAAGTGCTTGACGCATAGCTTGCGCAACGTCGTGGCGAAGCTTGATCGATTTATACATTTCAGGACGACGCAAATCGAGATAGCGCCATTTCATACGCGTCGTCTCATCAGTTTCAATACCATCCTCAATAGAGAAAGGTGGTGTTACGGATGTATTAAGCACCGTTAACTCGTAAGCAAGAACCTCAATCTCACCCGTTGCCATATCAGGATTAACGGCATCAGCCATGCGAGCACGAACTAACCCACGAACACGAATAACATATTCACGACCCAAATGCTCAGCCTTCTCAAAGTCTTCTTTGCTTACACAATCTGGATCAACAACAACTTGGGTATATCCTTCACGATCACGTAGATCAACAAAAATCAATCCACCATGATCACGATTGTGCCAAACCCAACCCGTAAGAATTACTTCTTCACCAACATCTGATTTGCGCAAATCACCACAGGTGCGGGTGTGCATACAATACTCGTTGATATAGTCTGTCATGGCTTATCAAATCTCTCTTTCTAATAATCGACTGAAAAAGATTGTATCTGTTTATGATGAGTCTCACGCAACTATTTTGCGCAGGAACGTATCATTAATCTATTTGATCCACAAACCCTTCAAATAAAACTACTGGTTGTGAATCCCTAGTCTCAGACAACGTGCGTGCTTGTTCTTTCGCTCGGGCAAGAAGCGTCGACAGTGACAGGGCGAACTCAGTATGTGAGTCCATATTGCGTACCGTCACCATATCTTGAGCAAGTTCGTCTGGGCCAAATACCAAAACGTATTTTACCTTCTGCTTGCCAGCTTGTTTAAATTGAGCTTTTAGCGATCGGGCTTGGTGATCCATATCTCCGGCGTATCCTGCCTCACGCAGAGCAAGCATGGTTTCAAAAGCACGCGGACGCACTGACTCATCGACACAAGCAATATAAAAATCAGCAGCAGAAATCTCAGGAATAACAAACCCTTGCGCTTCTAAAGCTAAAAGACAGCGCTCATAACCAAGAGCAAAACCAAAACCTGGTGTTGCAGGACCCCCAATCTCTTGCATGAGCTTATCATAGCGGCCACCGCCACCAATAGCATTTTGGCTACCCATGCCTTCAGTGACCTGCACCTCAAAAACCGTGCGCGTATAGTAGTCAAGACCACGTACAAGCGTATAGTCTTCAATGTAGGAAATATTAGCAAGATCAAGAAGTTCTTTAACCGCAGCATAATGGTTTTGGCAGTCAGGGCAAAGATGATCAGTGATGCGTGGCGCATGCTCCATAACTGCCCTGCAAGATTCTTTTTTGCAATCAAAAGCGCGTAACGGATTGGTTTCTGCACGCGTATTACATTCTTCGCAAAGCTCTTCAGCGTGATCCAAAAGATACGTACGCACCAACTCACGATACGCAGGACGACAGTGTTCGCACCCCATCGAATTGATTAAAAGACGCAAATCTTTTTTATCCAGTCCCAGTGCCTCATAAAAATGCATCAACATAATAATTGCTTCAGCATCAATTGTCGGAGACTCTGAACCTAAGCATTCAATGCCAACTTGATTGAACTGACGTTGACGACCTTTTTGGGGACGTTCTGCCCTAAACATAGGTCCTGCATACATCAACTTTGCAGGTGTTCCGCCCGGTGAAACAAGCGAGTGCTGTACCACAGCACGCACCACGCTTGCGGTACCTTCAGGACGCAACGACAAGCGAGATTTATTCTTAATGTGGCCGCCATCCAAAAGTGTTTTAAGGTTTTCGCCACTAATTGCGGTAAACATTTCTTTGGAAACCACATCAGTAGCTTCACCAATGCCACGAACAAACAAATCAGTCTGCTCAAACAAGGGGGTGTCAATAGGCAAATAACCATAACGGCCGAAAATGTCGGCCGCTTTGGATTGAAATGCTTGCCAGTACAATGCCTCTTGAGGAAGGAGGTCTCGCGTTCCTTCAGGAGCTTGTATTGCCATAATTAAATAAACTTCCTAACCAGATTAAAACGCCTATGCAGTAATCTTTTCTACGATTAAATCACCCATTTGCGTAGTTGAAACAATTTTTGCTTTATCAGTTGTCTCATCAGCAATATCTCCGGTACGCCATCCTTCATTAAGAACGTCATTGATAGCGCGGGCAATATCATCGCCTGCTTGCTGCATGTCAAAACTATAACGAAGCATCAACTCTACCGACAAAATTTGTGCCAAAGGATTTGCAATACCTTTTCCTGCAATATCAGGAGCTGAGCCATGAGAAGGCTCATACAGGGCAGTGCCATCACCTAAAGAGGCACTTGCAAGCATGCCAAGTGACCCCGTCAACATTGAAGCTTCATCACTTAAAATATCACCAAACATATTTTCCGTTACAACCACATCAAATTGGGTTGGCGCATTGACCAACTGCATAGCAGCATTATCAACGAGCATATCAACAAGCTCTACCTCAGGATACTCTTCAGCAATGCGATGGGTTATTTCACGCCACATGCGCGATGTTTCAAGCACGTTTGCTTTATCAATTGAGTGAACCTTTTTTCTGCGCTTTTGAGCAGTTTCAAAGGCATGACGCACAATACGCTCAACCTCATACTCGGAATACTCAAGCGTATCATATGCACGCTGACCAGATGCGCCAGCAATACCAGCCCCATCGACATCAAAGAAACGCTCACGCTTGCCAAAATATAAACCACCAGTAAGCTCGCGAACGATAACGCAATCTACGCCATCAATCACCTCAGGCTTTAATGTTGATGCATCAGCAAGCGCATCAAAGATCTTAACCGGACGCAAGTTAGCATAAAGTCCAAGCTCTTTACGAATGCCTAAGAGCCCCTGTTCAGGACGAGGCTTAGATGGATCGGTGGTATCCCACTTAGGGCCGCCAACTGCAGCAAGCAAAACTGCATCACTTTCATGCGCGACATCCAAGGTCTCTTGTGGAAGAGCACTTCCTGTTTCGTCAATAGCACATCCACCAATCAAGCACGTAGTGTATTCAAAGGTGGTACCGTACTTTTCACCAATAGCATCAAGAACCTTTAAGCCCTCCGCCATAATCTCAGGACCAATACCATCTCCCGGTAAAACGCATATTTTTTTAGCATCTGCCATAATTGCTAATACTCCTTGTTATCTAGCTTCATAAGTAAGGATTGAACGTGCGCTAGTTTTTACCCAAAACCGAGCGTGTACGATTAATCAAGCCACCTTGCTCAATAATGTCAGCAATAAAGGGTGGGAAAGGTTGCGCAGTAAAGCTCTCCCCCGTGGTGAGATCAGTGATAATACCGGTATCAGTGTCCACTGAAACCCTATCGCCTGCTTTAATCGCATCTACCGCTTCGGGGCATTCCATAATAGCAAGACCGGTATTGATAGAATTGCGATAAAAAATGCGCGCAAAGCTTTTTGCGATAACAACCGGCACGCCCGCTGCTTTAATAGCGATGGGAGCATGCTCACGAGAAGATCCACAACCAAAATTCTCCTCAGCAACAATAATGTCACCTGGCTCTACCTTAGCAACAAATTCTGCGTCCAGATCTTCAAGGCAGTGCTGTGCTAATTCCTGAGGATCTGAGGTATTGAGATAGCGAGCAGGAATAATAACATCAGTATCAATATCGCGTCCATAGCGATGGGCATTACCTTCAAACTGCATAACGTTTACTCCTCATCCAAATCTTCAGGGATACCAATATGACCTAATACCGCACTAGCAGCAGCAACGGCAGGTGATGATAAATATACTTCCGAGGTTGGGTCACCCATGCGGCCAACAAAATTACGGTTAGTAGTTGCAATAGCGCGCTCTCCTGCTGCAAGAATTCCCATGTAACCGCCTAAACAAGGGCCGCATGTTGGAGTGGATACCGCACAATTTGCATCCAAAAATACATCCATCAAACCTTCTTCAATGCATTGGCGATATACCAATTGAGTTGCCGGAATAATAATGCAACGTACATTTGGATGAACCTTGCGACCACGCAAAATTTCTGCAGCTTGACGCATATCCTCAATACGACCATTGGTGCAAGAACCAATAACTGCTTGGTCAATAGTGATATCGTGCGCTTCTGCGGCAGGACGCGTATTTGAAGGCAAATGCGGGAAAGCAACCGTTGGAACAATATCCGCTGCATCAATATTGATAACGCGTGCGTACTCTGCATCAGGATCTGAATGATACTCAGTATAGGGACGCTCAACACGACCATCCATATATTCACGCGTAATATCATCAACCTCAATCAAGCCTGCTTTTCCGCCTGCCTCAATTGCCATGTTAGAAATAGCAAGACGACCTTCCATAGAAAGGTTAGAAATAGCAGAGCCACGGAACTCCATTGCCTGATAGAGTGCACCATCAACACCAATCAAGCCGATAATGTGCAAGATGATATCTTTACCCGTAACACCAGGAGCAAGCTCACCTTCAATGTTAAACAAAATTGACTCAGGAACTTTAAACCACGCTTTACCCGTTGCATAACCAACGCCGGCATCAGTCGAACCAACACCCGTCGCAAAGGCACCAAGCGCACCATAGGTACAAGTATGGCTATCAGCTCCAATGATCAAGTCACCTGCACCAACTACACCTTGCTCAGGAAGCAAAGCATGCTCAACACCCATACAACCTACTTCGTAGTAATGAGTAATGCCTTGCTCGTGGGCAAAATCACGAACAATTTTTGCCTGCTCAGCACTCTTAATATCCTTATTGGGTACATAATGATCAGGAACAAGAGCAATCTTGGTCGGATCAAAGACCTTATCAACGCCAATTTTGTTGAATTCTTTAATTGCAATAGGAGCAGTAACGTCATTAGATAGCACAAGATCTAAATTACACTCGATTAATTGACCTGGAACTACTTCATCAAGACCAGCATGGGCAGCAAGAATCTTTTCTGCCATGGTCATGGGACGTGCCATAGTATCTCCTTTACGATTAGTTTGTACTTGTGAAACTTGGATATTATAGCACTGACACATAAAGCAAAACGCCCGCATAGGCTATCAATTACTTAGGCGATGTGGTTATTCCTGTTGTGAGGAAGTGTTGCGATGATCTTGCTATCTACCATGGCTTTTGCGGTGGCCATGAAAGACGCTCATCAAAAGCATCCCGCTTCCAAAAAAGCCAACAAAGAATAACGGCCATGGTGATAGCAACAAACATAGTATTGGAATAGATAAATTCAAACCCGGCAATCAATGAGAGCATTGTCATGGCTAAAGCCCATGCCGCACGATATCTAAAAATTAATCCCACGCCCAAGATGAGCAAAATAATACTTGCGCCAATAAGCGCTGGGCCGGCAAACACGTTGCCTATGTTTACCCATTGCGTGAGGTCACTGTACGAGGCGAACACTTTGGGCACAAATGCCATCACTAAGTTCACAAGAGCGCACACAATGACGAGTGTGCCTCCAATCCACCCTGCATCGCGATACTTGGCAAGTTTGCTTTCGTCTTTTTTGCTCTTGAAAAACCCTGCCTGGCTCAGCAACACCGCTCCGATACAGAAGGGAATCCAGAACATGATGCCGCGATACACTAATGCAATAGCGGTAGCAACCGATAGTGAACAACCAGCGCCGGTGAGAACAGCAGCTATTGCCGCTTCAACTACACCAACACCTTGTGGCGTGGGAGACAAAATAACTGAGATTGCTGCAAGAGAAAAGGCAGCCACAAGAGCACCAAGACCCTGAAATCCAAATGCGTAACCAATAGCAACCAAGCAGAACATGTTAAGAATAGCGCTTGCAGCTGCATATAAAACAGTAATCGCAGCGCCCTTAGGGTTTTGCGCCAAAATATGAGCTGATCGAATAAAAGAGTGGGCAATGCTATGGCCCCAACCTTGTGGTAATTCGCGCTTGAAATTCTTTAAAAATTTACGAGCGATGCGATCAACAACACCAAAAATTTTCTCCAACCATCCTGGTTTGAAATAACCAAACATAAAAAAACTTGCTAATACCAAAAGCGTGCCAGCAAGTAACAATCCACCTGTAACAAAAATCCAGTTCAACATGCCAGAAAGCCACATTGCAACAAAGCCAATACAGGAAATAACAAAAACGGCAGCAAAATAACCAATCTGAGATAAGACAGCACCTGATGTTGCCGTACCAATATCAGCCCCTTGTCTGTGAGCATCATCGATAATAAAAGCGACACCTGTTGCTCCCGAAAAAAGGCAGAAGGTGTTAATAAACACCAAATTAAAAATCAAGACAATATTATGCCAAAGCGTCGTTTTGAAATTAACTGCTTCAAAAGCTGCCTGATAAGAAAGCGCCTGCACAATATGGCGTGCAAGCATCAAAATAACTGCAACAATAAGGGGGATAAGTGCTCCACCTTGTACCGTATCGATAAATTCAACAATGATGCCTTGATTGGCAACCAAAAACCCTAAACAAACAATGATCAACAAAACAAGGAGTGCCTTTTTCATACAAGACACCTCAAAGCATGTAAATTATGTAAGAATGCAGAATACTTCATGTTTTCTCTAACTCTTTACTTTAGCACATACGCATGGTTCACAAATAAACGAGCATGTGTTTGGTGTGATTTTGGCATATCACCTGAAGCGTACTAATAAAAAAGCCTTATAGTTTGATTATGAAAAAATCTGAAGCATTACATATTTTAGGTTTAGCCAATGGAGCAAGTGATGATGACATCAAGAAAGCCCATCGCAGACTTATTATCGAAAACCATCCTGACAAATTTGGTCAGGATGCTACTAAACGTGCCGCCGCAGAAGAAAAAACCAAGCGCATTAATGAAGCGCGCGATGTTTTATTAAGCAGAAAATGGGATCCTGAATACAAAACAACAGGAACACCTTATGGCGCTCCCTATTCATATGACCCCTTTTCACAAACTCGTCCTCGTTCTTCCGCGGGACAAGGAACTTCGCAAGACCCCTTTAATGGACAAAACCCCTTTGCAGGATTTCCGTTTGAAACATTTGTATGGACAAGTTGGGACAATATTGGCACAAATCCAGGAAATCGTTCCCAAAACACCCAACGCAATAATCCTTATACCACCCAAAATCCTTTTGCGGGACACCCTTTTGAATCATTTTTTACGGTCAGACAGCAAACACCTGAAGAACAACTTGAGGAAACAAAGGGAGCTCTAAAGCTTGACTTTGGTATGTTGGTATTTAAAGCAGCTCTCTTTGCAGCAGCAGCTTTTATGGGCAATTTGGCGATGGGCGTCTTCCTTTATGTAGTTCTCTCAATAGGTCCTGTCTCTTATACACATCTGACGCTGCCGACGAACTCTAGGGTGTAGA